>JAAYFA010000036.1 GCA_012728445.1 Clostridiales bacterium
CCTTGAACACCGCAACTGCACATTTTAGAATTTGGTCGGATTTAAGGCAGGTGAAGGTGACGATAACAGGCCATTTAAAAACAAAGGCTGACAACATGGACACGGGCAACACAATGCACCACATAAAAACGATGTCATTAAACAAAACAAATTTCGTATCCCCACCGCCGGCGCCAATCCCGGTAAGGGCAGGCATTTGGTAAGAGGTGCCAATAACCGTGATGCAAAGCACGATAATAAAGCGCCCCGCCAGCGCTTCGGTTTCGGCGGAAATGTGGTAAAAGTCGAGAATAAACAGCTTGCCGGCATACAGCGCGAGACTTGTGCCAACACCGATGAAAAGAAACAAGATTTGAAGGGTTTTGGCGTATTGTTTCACCGTGTCCAAATGCCCATGTCCCACAGCCTTGCCGATAATAACATTGGAGGAGTTGGACGACCCGCCTGCCACCACAATCGCCACTTGAAAAATGGTTGTCGCGATGCTGGAAGCCGCTATGGTGGAAGCGCCAAGCCGGCCTAAAATGGCCCCTTGCACCGCCATGGCAATGCCCCATGATGTTGCGGAAAGCACGGTAGGCAAACCCGTTCTTTTAAAGTCCATCAAAAAGACCATTTCGACCCTTAAAATATCCTTGAAACGTAGTAGTAGCTTTTTGTCTATAAAGACAGCATAACACACAACAAGCGCCAATTCGAAAAATCTCGCAATAAGAGTAGCAATCGCCGCACCACGGATCCCCATCGCAGGAAGCCCGAATCTGCCATAAATTAAAACATAATTTAAAGATATATTGATAAAAAGGGCGGTCAGCGAAACCCAAAAACCGATCTTAACCGTTTCCACACTTCTGAACACACCAAGAATAACGTGCGTTATGGCAAACATAACATAAGAAAAACAAATAATCTTAAGGTATTGCGAGCCCTCTTTAATCACCGCAGCTTCATTCGTCAACAGTCCCATAAGCCCTTCGGGGATAAAAAAAGCAAGCACCGCTAGCATGAAACTCATGCCCGACGCCAGCCAAAAAGCGACTGCGAATATTTTTTTTATCGGTGTGATTTGCTTTTTACCCCAGTACTGGGAAGCGATTACGACAAGCCCCCCAACGATGCCGTTCACGACCATCTGCAGTAAAAACTGTATTTGATTGCTCACTGCGGCCCCGCTGAGCGACAGTTCACTGTAAGCGCCAAGCATAATGCTGTCAGCCAAATTGACGCTGAATGCGACCAGGTTTTGCAGGGCTATGATAAATGTGAGCGTAAAAAAGCTCTTGTAAAATTTCTTCTCTTTAACAAACAGACTCATGCGCCGGGGCCTCCAAATGTTGTAGTTTGCATTGATAGATAAAACGGTGTATCTTTTTGGTTGCCCATCGTCCGGAAACGCTCTGTTTTGAGCCGCACCCCGTAAATTTGAATGCCACGGAGTAAATACCCGAGCTTGTACTTTACAGCGGCGAGTTTATCATATATACTGTTTAATGTCAATAAATTAAAGGCTGAAAGGTCGAATTTTGAAGGAGGCAGTTATGAGCAAAAGAACCTATTTCAACGGCAGTTTTGAACAGCGCACACGGCAGGTTTTCTCGCTTGGGGAGGGTTTGCCCTGTGCTGAAGTCCTTTCCCTCGCTTATGATACCGGCGGCAATGCCAATAGTATCCTTTTTGCGGGCACCGCAAAAGGTCTGGTCCGCATCAAAGACAAAAAGGTGACCTCCGTTGCGTTACCGCTTTCAAAAGACGACTGTGCGGTTGGGATGCTCTTTGCAGACAAGAGCGGGCGTGTATGGGCCGGTTCCGGCAAGCAAGTTTTCTGCATTGAAGGAAAAAAGATAGTGGCATCCGCTTTCGAAACACCGGTTATCGCCATGGACGAGGGCGACGACGGAGCGCTTTGGCTGCTGACAGAGGATTATCTTTACAAAAAAGAACAGGACACCGCCGAATTCGCCAAGGTAATCGATGTCCCCGGCATTGGCTCTTGCCTTACCGTAAACGGAACAAAAGAAGTCTACGTGGGGTCAAAAAAGAGCGGCCTTCTGGCACTTATCGGCAAGCGATGCCACTGGGCGGAATTGTTCAAAGAGTTCACCGGCTTGCCGAGCAACTGTGTCAACTGTGTATCCTTTGATTCAACCGGCACTATTTGGGTCGGTACAGATAAAGGCGTGAGCGTTTACGACGGCAGATCTCACTGGCTTTCTGCCACCGAAGTTCCCTCACTCCCCAAAGGCGTTATAAACGATATGACCTTTGATGCCGACGGCGCGCGGTGGTTTGCTACCTCGACCGGCCTTGTGCTGCTTAAAGACGGCGCTCTTAAATATTACGGCTTTAAACGCTGGGTACCTTCCCCCTGTGTCACGGCGCTTGCCATTGCTGCAAACGGGACTGTTTGCGCGGCAACAAATGAAGGTTTAAGCATCCTTGAAACGCAACTCATGACTCTTGAAGAAAAAGCGGCACATTACCAAAAGACGGTTGAAAAATACCATGTGCGCAAAGACGGGTATGTGACCGTGCGCTTTCTCAATACCCCGGGCGATATTGAAGACGGGTACGTGGAAGTGTCCGACAACGACGGTACATGGACTGCGATGTACATGGCCTGCCAAGCATACCGCTGGGGCGTCACGAAAGAAAAGGATGCGCTGGAAAAGGCCCGCCGTACTTTTAAAGCCCTACAAAAACTCACCACCGTCACGGACATCCCCGGTTTCACTGCGCGCGCTATTCGCTACCCGGGCGAAGCGGCAGGCTTTGGCGACGGCGACCCCGAATGGCACTTGGACGCCAAGGGCGAGTGCGAATGGAAGGGCGAAACGTCCAGCGACGAAATGGTCGGCGACTTTTATGGCTGGTCTGTCTATTACGATATTGTAGCGAACGAAAAAGAGAAGGCTGAAATCGCCGAAACCGTTCGTACCATTGCCGACCATATTATTGAAAACAACTTTAAACTTATTGACTTTGACGGCCTGCCCACCACTTGGGCAAACTGGGCGCCCGAGGACCTCAACCACAACAATCACTGGGCGGCCGAAAGCGGACAGAATGCGCTGGAAATACTCTCTTTCTTAAAGACAACTTATCACATGACCGGTGACGAAAAATATAATGACGTTTACCACGGCCTAATAAGAGCCCACCATTACCTGATGAACATCATGCATTATAAATTTGAGGATTACCACGCCTGTCACATTGATGATGAGCTGGCCATGCTCGTTATCACACCCCTGCTCAAGTACGAAAAGGACCCGATCATTCGTTCCTACATCATTAACGGTTTGACCCACCACTGGCAGTATGAGCGCATTGAGCGCACCCCGTTTTGGAGCGTTATCTACGGTTCCTTGACAGGCAGACACTGTGATATTGAGGTGGCCGCCGAATCCTTAGAACAGTTGCCGCTGGACCTGATCCACTGGCCGACTTATAACAGCCACCGTGAGGACTTGGAATGGGTGGTTGCCTCCGAAGAGTTCTGGATGGCCCCGCAATTAAAAACGCCATTGCCTTTTGATGAAAAACCGACGTGCAAATATGACGCCAACCCCTTCCATGCCGACAGCGGTATAAAATTTGTCGTCACCGAAGCACCGGACGGCAGCGGACCAATTGAGCAGATAGAAATTGTGAACCGGTATTGCTCGGGCGAAAATCGTGTGGAAGACGGAACATTGTTCCTACACCCGTATTGGATGGCAAGATACTACGAGTTGTTGGGCGATTAAATTTAAAAAGGCTGCTTTACATAAAAGTAAGGCAGCCTTTTTTAGATCGTTCTTTCGCGAAGACGCATCCAATATATAAGTGGATGCAAAAACACAGATGTAGGGAACGCATTGTATGCGTTGCGAAACCCGGACTATATATTTTTCCCTCGTTTCAACGAGCCAAGTCTTACCGTAAACAATGGTGCGCAACGCATGCAATGCGTTCCCTACGATTGAATCATAACCATATATGCACGGGGGAATGCGCATCGCTGTCGTTTTTTATTTCTGACGTAAAAAATTCACTGCATTGTGATTATTTTTAATATGCACAACCTTATGGTGTCCCGCAAACTCTCCATCAACGGTCCAGGGGATAAAGGTATCGGAGGTAAACACGGCAGCGGCAGTTTTTACAATAAGGACGCTCGGGTTGTCATCATTCTGGGTAGCCAACCATTTGATAATATTGCCGACATCCCGCGCATTTGTGGGCTTTCGAAAAAACATGAGCTCGAAAATTCCGTCATTCAGGACAATGTCTTTGTTTTTAAATTGTATTAAGCCGCCCATTGATTTAGAGTTGGCCGCCCCGCCAAGAAGAAAATCGCCCTCAATAACGCGGTCATCAAAACTTACCTTGACATGATGAGCATGCATTCTAAAAAGGACTTTCAACCCTTCAATCTTATAGGCAAGGTGCCCGACGAGGTTTTTCATTCTTTGCGATGTCAGGAAAGATACATCCGATATACTCCCAAAGGAAGCTACATAAGAAAAATAGTATTCATCGTTGAGCGAACCGACATCATGCGGCAGCAACGCCCCATCAACAATATCCTGCGCTGCCTGCTCAATATCAATCGAAAGACCGAGGCTCGTGGCAAAATCGTTCGAGGTTCCCATAGGGATATACCCAATCGGTAACGGTTTCTTCAAACGCATGACGCCGTTAATGACCTCATTCAAGGTACCGTCGCCGCCGCAGCATACAACCACATCGTAATCTTCCCCATGCTTTTTCACAAGTTCCGTTGCATCGTTTTTGCCCTTTGTGCTGAATGAGACCACTCTGCAGCTGTTCTGGGCAAACACATCCAGAATGTGCGAAAGCGTACCCAGCGATTTTCTTCTGCCCGCTTTCGGATTAATAATCAAGAGGATTCTTTTGCCGATTGGACAAACTTTTTCCATGCTAGCACCCTGCCTGTTCGTTATATAATGTTCGACCGAAATACCGGCCGGTACTTTTAGACCTCGTTTATAATATCATATTGACGGGCATTGTCAATAAAAAACAGCTTGCCTGCACAAATCTTGTAAATCACCCGAAAAGCGATTATACTATTGAGTATCAATAATGTGCAGGGGTAACACCATGAATGTGTATGATTTTGACAATACAATTTACCGTGGGGAAAGTAGCCTGGATTTGTTCTTTTATTATTTAAAAAAGAACCCTTCCTTGATAAGGTATTTCCCCAAGGCCATCGTCGGTATTATAAAATACAAGCTTGGCATGGTTCAGATTGACGGTCTGCTAAACAATTACGCGGTTTTGGCCGAAGATTTTTTAAGAGGGATTAAAACACTTGACGAGGATATGGAAGAATTTTGGGACAAGCAAATGCATAAAATCAAACCCTTTTATTTAGCCCAACAGCAGGAGGAAGACCTGATTATTTCCGCAAGCCCGGATTTTTTCCTTGAAGTGCTTTTCAGGCGCATCGGGATTAAAAACTTCATCGGTACGACCGTCGACATGGAAAAAGGCAAAGTCAAGTTCGTATGCTTCCGCGAAAACAAAATCCCGGCCTTTCAAAGCCGGTATCCCAATGCGAAGATTGAAAATTTCTACACCGACTCCATGAACGACAAACCACTCATGGATATTGCCAAAAATGTTTTCTTGGTCAGGGGCAACCGGATCAAGCAGATTAAACCTTAGCTCACTCCGAAAGGAGACGATGTCAATGAAAGAACAAAACGCTCCTACGGAGCGGCTATTTTTGCCGTTCGCAGATTTTTTGAAGCTTGTCAGCGGACAAAACTTTTCAAAGAAAAACGACGATGAACTCAAAAAAATTCTTTGGTCAAGTTCAGAGCTCGACGCGGATGCCCTGCTTGCCTTTCGGTACGCCGTTATAAAGGAAATTACCTTGCGCCTCACGGGGCTGAGTCTGTTTGATACCCAGCTTGCCGCTGCCTATTCCATACAGCGCGGGCGTATTGCTGAGCTACCGACAGGTGAGGGAAAGACCCTGTCTGCGGTGGTAGCGGCGATTTGTTTTGCCTTGCAAGGCAAATCGGTCCATATTCTTGTTTTTAATGACTACTTGGCGAAAAGAGACTACCTCTGGAATAAATCAATTTACGATTTTTGCGGGGTGACGACCGGCTATATCAATCAGTTTACCCTGCGCGAGGAGCGCAAAAAAATCTATACCAACGGCGTCGTTTATCTCACCGTAAAAGAGGCGGGCTTTGACAACTTAAAAGATTTTTTGTGCGAGCGAGCAGAAGATTTGATATCCCCGGCATATGATACCGCGATTGTTGATGAAGCGGACTCCATTTTTATCGATGAGGCCAAAACCCCGCTCGTGCTGGCCGGTGATATGCCGGAGGACCCGAACGATACCGTACAGGTTAAAAGTATCGTCACGACCTTGACCGAAAAAGATGTTGTCGCTGACCTCGAGCAAAAGCAGGTTTACCTTTCGGACAATGGCATTAATCGAATAGAAGACGCTCTTGGCATCGAAAACCTTTTTGATGAACAGAGCGCCGAAGCGCTTTCTCTAATAAATGCGGGCATGACGGCAAAGTTTTTGCTCATGTGCGATAAAGACTACATCATTAAAGACAATGCCATCCAAGTGGTCGATGAACTAACCGGGCGAATCGTTGTCAATCGGAAGTTCCCCGATTTGATTCATCGTGCCGTGGAACTAAAAGAAGACATTGCCGAAAACGACGCTTCCATGATTTTTAACTCCACCACCGTGCGCTCTTTCTTGTTAAACTACGATACCCTCTGTGGTATGACCGGTACCATCCACTCATCAAAGGCCGAAATTCGGAATCTTTACGAGCTGGAGATCGATGTAATCCCCCCTCATATACCCTGCATCCGAAAAGACCACGAAGATGTTTTGTTTGCATCGGACGAAGACCGAATGCAAGCCGTTTTAGCCGCGGTTCAAGCCGCTCACGCACAAGGGCAACCCGTTTTGCTCGGCACAAGGAGTGTTGCCGAGTCCGAACTGTTCGCTGAAAAACTGTTGGCCCTGCAAATCCCACACAACGTTTTGAACGCGAGAAATGATGAGCAGGAATCCGAAATGATCGCGCGGGCGGGCGAACCGTCTCGCGTCACGGTGTCCACCAATATGGCGGGGCGCGGTGTTGACATTAAGCTAGGCGGAATAGACGAAAAAGAAAAAACAGCCGTCACGGCTGCCGGTGGGTTATATATCATCGGTGTAGGCATGAACCGCAGCGTTAGAATTGACCGCCAGCTCAGCGGCCGCTCGGGGCGGCAGGGTGACCCGGGGGAAAGCAGATTTTTTATCAGCTTAGATGATGAGCTGTTAAAGAGCTACGCCGAGGAGAAGAATTGGAGCCTATTTGCCGAGGCGGGCAAGCCAATCACGGAAAAAAGCGTGCTAAAAAGCATCCGCCGTATTCAAAAGTATTCCGAGGGTGAGGACGCCGAGGCTCGGTATATGCTTGAAAAGTATTCTATCGTCATGGAACAGCAACGCAAGCTCATCGGTGAACGTCATAAAAACATTCTTTCGGACATTGAAAAGCCTTCATTTATAAAAGACAGCGACCCGGCGTATTATGAAGACCTCGTTGTAAAGCACGGCGAAAAAGGTGTTCATCTTGCAGAAAAACAGCTGGCTCTTTATTACATCAACCGGCACTGGGCTCACTACCTGGATTCCATGGAAAACGCGCGCAACGGAATTCATTTGATTGTCGTCGGCGGCAAAAGACCGCTGGATGAATACCACCGGATAGCCATTGCGGCATTTGATGAAATGATGCAAGAAATCGCGGAAGACGTTATGAAAGCGACAAAAAAGTTCCGGATAACCGAAAACGGAATCGACATGCAGTCCGCAGGACTTATCGGTGCGACCAGTACCAGAACCTATATGATTGACGAGAGCAAAAGCCAGTTCAGAAAAGTTCCGCATCTAATCAAGTCGGTTTCGAACCGCATCAACGCGCCGGCTTTTTCGGTGCAGGGCTTTCTAAAAAAACTCAAGCTGCGTGGTAAGAATAAGCGGACGAAATAAATAGCAACTCATGTCAGTAAATTCATTTGAGAGGTAACTATATGCGCCGAATATTATTGCCCATTGCACTGGCGTTTTGCTTGCTGACCGCACTGCTTTCAGGCTGTGCCGGTGAGAAGATGCCCAACGAAACGATGACCGAAGCAGTACCGAACGCTGTAATTGTTATTACCGGTAGCCAAACGGAATCCGTTTCTTCAAAAAGCCCTGTACTCGTCGTTCACTATGAATTTACAAATAACATGGCCGCTCCCGTATCTTTCGCTTATTTGTGTAAAGACACGGCCTATCAGGACGGTGTTGCGTGTGAAGTGGCTGCCGACGCTTTAGGCGCCACCCCCAAGC
>JAAYFA010000108.1 GCA_012728445.1 Clostridiales bacterium
ATATATAACGAATTCATAAAACAAAAATGCAAAGCCAAAACACTGCTGCTATTACAAATAGTTTTTTATTTGTTATTCCACTGTCATTAAAGAAAGTTCCGATAATTATCATTGCGGTAAAAACAGTTATTATACTGATTGAAACATAAGCAACGAGTGTTACGAAAAAATTTCTTTTTACTTTGTCTCCTACATAATTCACTTTTTAAATCATTTATACGTTATCATTGTTTGCCCAAACAGTCAATACAACAGAAATGAATTTTTGATTGTCTGCTTTGAATATGGAATGCAATGATTACATCAAACCTTCTGTTCGTTTTAAAAAAAGCACGGTAAAAGTTCTACACTTTCACCGTGCTTTGCCTATAGTGGTTATCTAGCTAATACATCACATTTAATTTGTTTATACCGCGTTATTCTTCGGCTTCGGCTTCGGCTTGACTATGGAGGAAGTTGTACCTGTTTTGCTCGTTTTTTTGTTTGGGTTGCGCTCTATCAGCGGGGGTGCTCCTTCGTTGACGCACTGGGCTGTTATTGCCACCCTTTCAATAAGCGGGTCGGACGGTATGTCGTACATAATTGGCATAAGCACTTGCTCCATGATGGAGCGGAGGCCTCTGGCGCCCGTCTTTTTCTCCAGTGTTTTTTGAGCAACTGCTTCGAGCGCGTTTTTCTCAAACTCCAGCTCCACGTCGTCCATGGTGAACAGGAGTTGATACTGCTTGAGAATGGCGTTCTTCGGTTCGGAAAGGATGCGGACAAGTGATTCCACGTCCAACTCGCGAAGGGCGGTTATAACGGGCAGCCTGCCGACGAGTTCCGGGATGAGGCCGAATTTGACCAAATCTTGGTGTATCACATCGCCGAGTAAGTTTGCCTTTTCAATCTCTTTTTTGCTCTTGACATCGGCACCAAAGCCGAGTGCGGAACCGCCGATGCGTTTTTCAACAACTTGTTCGATACCGTTGAAAGCGCCGCCGCAGATAAAAAGAATATTTGAGGTGTCCACTTGGATAAAGTCTTGCTGCGGGTGTTTGCGACCGCCTTGCGGGGGCACATTCGCAACCGTGCCTTCTAAAATCTTAAGCAACGCCTGCTGAACACCTTCACCGCTGACATCCCTTGTAATGGAAGGATTTTCGGACTTGCGGGCTATCTTATCAATTTCGTCCACATAGATGATGCCACGCTCCGCCTTTTCAATGTCATAATCTGCCGCTTGAATAATGCGCAGCAGAATGTTTTCGACATCCTCGCCCACATAGCCGGCTTCCGTGAGTGTAGTAGCATCGGCAACAGCGAAAGGTACATCCAAAATTTTCGCAAGAGTTTGTGCGAGCATGGTTTTACCGACGCCCGTTGGACCCAAAAGCAAAATGTTGCTCTTTTGGATTTCAACATCGGACGATTTGCCCATATATATGCGCTTGTAGTGATTGTAGACCGCAACGCTCAGCGCCATTTTTGCATCGTCCTGACCAATAACATATTCGTCAAGCTGCGCTTTTAGGTCTTGCGGTTTTGGTAGTTTTCTATCTGCGTTTTCACCGATGACCGCTTTACGGTTGCGCGGTTTGTCTTCCTCGATGATGGCTTGGCACAATTCCACACATTCATTGCAGATGTAAACCCCTTGGCCCGCAATGAGTTTGTCTACTTGTTCTTGCCGTTTGCGGCAAAAAGAGCAAAGAACTTGCTTCTCTCGCCTATCGTCATCTTTTGCCATAAAGTTTCACCTTATCTTTTTGTAAGTATTTTATCTACCACACCATACGCCAAAGCTTCCTCTGCGGACATAAAGAAGTCACGCTCGGTATCTTTTTCGATAATCTCAATCGGCTTGCCTGTGTTTGCGGCAAGAATTTTATTGAGCTTCTCTCTTGTTTTAAGAATATGGTCGGCGGCAATTTTAATTTCGGTTGCCTGACCCTGTGCACCGCCCAAAGGCTGATGAATTAATATTTCGCTGTTTGCGAGTGCAAAACGCTTGCCCGGCGCACCGGAAGAAAGCAGGAATGCGCCCATGGATGCAGCCATGCCCATACAGATCGTGGATACGTCACATTTGATATACTGCATCGTATCGTAGATGGCCATACCCGCGGTTACGGAACCACCGGGGCTGTTGATGTACAGGCTGATGTCTTTTTCGGGGTCTTGCCCTTCAAGGAAAAGCAGCTGTGCTACGATAAGACTGGCGGTGACATCGTTCACATCCTCGGAAAGCATAACGATTCGGTCATTTAACAGACGGGAAAAAATGTCGTAAGAACGCTCACCTCTGTTTGTTTGTTCAATTACCATTGGAACTAAAGCCATACTAAAACCTCCTAACTAAATAATGAACCTCCATGTTCATTCACGATTATTCGGACTTTTCTTTTGTCTCGGTCTTTTTCTTTGCAGCGGGTTTCTTTTTCACGGCAGGTTTCTTTTCGCTCTTTTTAGCATCGTCTTCTTTTTTTTCTGCCTTTTCTGCCTTTTCTGTTTTTTCGTCTTCAACGCTTTCTTCCATCGCATAGGGTGCAACGACAACTGCGTTTTCGATGACAAATTTAACGGCGTTTTCGCTGATGATATCATCCCGCAGCGTATCCTCGGGGATGATAGTCTTTATTTTCTCAACTTCCATGCTGTAGGTATCGGCAAGTTTTTGATATTCGGCTGCAAAGTCTTCCTCGGTTACGGTGATGCCTTCAAGCTCGCCGATTTTTTCAAGAGCCAGTCTAAGTGTGACTTGCTTACGGGCATCTTCAAGCATTTGCGCATCAAAGGTTTCCCTGTCGGAACCGACATACATCAGGTAAGTGTCTAAATCAGCGCCTTGCTGGCTTAAACGACGGCTGAAGTTTTCGGTATTTTCTTTTGCTTTTTTAGTGATCATAACCTCAGGAATATCTGCCATGGCATGGTCGGTCAGTGCGGTGAGAATTTGCTCTTCAAACGCATTGTCCGTTGCTTCAATCTTTTGCTTAAGAATATCTGCCTCAATACCCTTTTTCATTTCTGCCGCCGTGTCATATTCTCCAATATCTTTGGCAAATTCATCGTCCACTTCGGGCAGTTCCTTCACCTTAATCTCATGCAGTTTAACTTTGAAAACGGCCTCTTTGCCGGCAAGCTCCGGTGCATATTCTTCCGGGAAGGTGACGTTGACGTCGAACTCATCATTGATAGCATGACCGATAACCTGCTCTTCAAACCCCGGAATGAAACTGCCGGAACCGAGTGTGAGACTATGGTTTTCGCCCTTGCCGCCTTCAAACGCGACGTCGTCCACAAAACCTTCAAAGTCGATGACGGTCATATCGCCATCTTGCGCGGCTCTGTCTTCAACAACAATTGTTCTTGAGTTGCGGTCCCTGAGCTTATCAATTTCCGCATCTATTTCGCTTTGGCTAACTTCGGTCTCGCCCTTTTCGCCCTGCAGTCCTTTGTATATAAGTAGTTGAATGTCGGGTTTTACCGTAACCTTGACTGTGAACAAAACGCCTTCGTCACCGATTTCTTTGATTTCGAAATCATAAGGGTTGTCAACAGCGTCGATTTTGCCCGCCTCATAGGCATCTTCTATCAACTCCGGAAAGAGCATTTCGATGGCGTCATCGTAAAAGACGTCTTTGCCGTAGGTTCTTTCAATCAAACTTAAAGGCGCTTTGCCTTTGCGGAAGCCGGGCAGATTGATGGTGCTTTTCTTTTGAGTGAAAACTTTTTGAACGGTTTCCTTGAATTTTGCACCGTCAATCTCGATTTCAAGCTCATAAACATTGGCTTCAATTTTGTTGGCTGATTTTAAACTCATCTGTATTTCCTCCTAAATAACGCCCATAAAAAGCAGGCGATTAACCGTGATATTGTAACAGATATTTGACTAAATATCCACTGTTTTTGCTAATCTTAAATGTTTGTTCACATTTTACAGTTTACGGATATTTTTCAACAAGCTTTGGACAAAATTCCAAATAGTCGCTTGAAATGAGATTGAACCGGACTCCCCTGAATTCAAAACCACGGAAGTTCTTCATAGACTGAGCGTGCAGGTGGCCAAAAAAGCAGCGCTTTATCTCTTCTTCAGCAAGGATGTCGACAAATTCCTCGCAAGCGCCTTCCGGTGTAACCGGGGGATAATGCAAAAAAGCTATCGGTTCGCCGCCAAGCTTTTTCGCCGCGTCGATGGACATTTGCAGCCTGCCCGCCTCGCGCAGTAGCACTTTATTGTCCTGCTCACTCTCACCCTCACCTTCCTGCGGCCAACCTCTTGTGCCGCAGATTGTTACGGGGCCGGCGGTAAAAGCATTGTTGTGCAGGATTTGTATGGTGTCAAACGAGTGTCGGGCTAAAAAGTCATCCATCTTTTTCTTGCTTGTCCACCAATAATCGTGGTTACCCTTTATGATAATTTTTTTCCCGGGCAATTGGTGCAGGAAACGAAAATCCGGTTCGGCTTGGGGGAGCGTCATCGCCCAAGAAATATCGCCGGCAATAACCACCGTGTCTTCATCGCTGACCACGGCACGCCAGTTTTTTTCGAGCCGTTCTTCAAAGCCGGCCCAGCCGGGGAATATTTCCATCGGTTTATCGACACCGAAGGACAAATGAGTATCCGCAATGGCAAAAAGTGACATAGACGCCTTCTTTCCGGCACAAGATTTTTGTTTGATTATTTAAAGCTTATGTGTTTGGCGTTGGCGCCACAATTAAAGTTTCAGCATGTCGAGTACAGCCTCTGCCATACTTTCCTTCGTGCAAACACCGGTAAAGCGCACCGGTTTTTCTTTTAAGCCGGTAAGTTGCGGCGGGCAAACTTCGCCGGTGAGTGTTGCAAGTTCATCCAGCATCGCAAATTCATCGCCCTGTGACGCGTTGTCTGTCTTCAGTGCGGCAAGCACACTTGCGCTGAACTTAAAGGGTGACGCGGTTGAGGCGATAACAGCCGGCGTTGTGTCGGAGGTTAACGTACGATAATGCTCATAGACATGGACTGCCACAGCCGTGTGCGTATCGCAAAGGTAAGCGCGTTGTTTAAACGTTGCGGCAATCGTGGCCTTTGTATCCGTGTCATCACAATACCCTGCCGCAAAAATCGCCTGTATCTTTGTCTGCATATCTGCGCGGATAGTATACTTGCCGGTCTCAGCAAGCTGCCCCATCAGGCTTTTGATATACGTATCGTCCTTGCCGCTGAGCAGATAAAGCAGGCGCTCCAGATTGCTGGAAATAAGGATGTCCATAGACGGTGAGGCCGTTGCATAAAAATCGCGTAAACGGTTATATCTGCCCGTTTCAAAAAACTCCGTCAACACATTGTTGGCGTTGGATGCACAGATGAGTTTGTTGACCGGTAGACCCATTTCCATCGCGTAATATGCGGCGAGGATGTTGCCGAAGTTGCCGGTGGGCACAACGATGTTAATTTTATCGCCAAGGTTGATGGACCCTTTTGCGGTGAGGTCACAATAAGCCGAAATATAGTAGACAATCTGTGGCACTAATCTGCCCCAATTGATAGAGTTAGCGGAAGAAAACATGAGGTTTTGTTCTTCGAGTTTTGCGGCCATGGCTTTGTTAGCAAAAATGGCCTTTACGCCATTTTGGGCATCGTCAAAATTGCCTTCGATGGCACAGACGCTCACATTGTCGCCCTCTTGCGTTGTCATTTGCAACTTTTGCACGGGACTGACACCGTCGCTGGGGTAAAAAACCAATATTTTTGTGCCGGGGACATCTTTAAAACCTTCGAGCGCTGCTTTGCCCGTGTCACCGGAGGTGGCAACAAGAATAACAATATCCTTGCCCGGCGCAGCTCTTTTGGCCGATGTTGTCAATAGTTGCGGTAAAAGCTGCAGCGCCATATCCTTAAAAGCGCAGGTCGGCCCCTTCCAGAGTTCCAACACCTCAACGCCCTCATAAAGTTCGACAAGCGGTGCAATTTTTTCGTCGCTGAATTTGCCGCCGGTATAGGCGCCTTTTACACATTCGTCCAGTTCCTGCGCGGTAAAATCCGTGAGGTAAAGCGAAAGAATCGTCTTTGCCCGCTCGACATAATCCATCTCCGAAAGCTTGCTTAAATCATCAAGAGAAATCTGTGGAATAATCTCGGGCACAAAAAGCCCGCCATCGGCCGATATACCCGCCGTAATGGCTTGCGATGCCGTAACATGCACGTTGCTGTCCCTTGTGCTGGTGTAAAACATAATATTCGCTCCTTTTGGTGTAATCTTACGGGGGCGGCACGACACGAGGGTCGTGCCCTACAGGGCAACGGTTCGGACGCCATATATGACGTCCCTACGCCGGGTGCTCGTTGTAGAGGCGACCATTGGTCGCACGCATTTTTGGCGCATACCCGCATCCAATGGTGTTGTCGTTTCTTCGGACGCGCAATGCGCGCCTCTAACGGGTTGACGGTTCGTCAAGGATGCCGAACGCCGCATTTACGAGACGGCAAGAGCAGAGCCTTGCCCTACACATTGAGACGGTTCGTCAAGGATGCCGAACGCTGCATTTACGAGACGGCAAGAGCAGAGCCCTTGCCCTACACATTGAGTAGGTTCGATGCAAATTTTTACCTATATTTGTAGGGATAGGGCTCTGCTCTATCCGCATTGCTCAATGGGTTTAATGTAAGCGATTGAGTTCACACAAACCATCGTTTAAATCGTGCTGTCAAACGCGTTTTTAATGTGGTTGATTTTTTTCAGTTTGCTGTCTTTGTCCAGCCAAACTTCTATCACATCAAAACGGGGTTGTAAATCATATTTGTGACTTTGTAAAAAAGCGGCCGCAACGCCGCATATTTTCCTTTGTTTTTGGTAAGTGACGGACTCTGCGGGGCTGGCTATCGCATTTTCGCCCCTCGTCTTCACTTCGGCGAAAAAGATGTATTCTTTATCCGCCGCTATAATGTCCACTTCCCCGTAACGGTTGCTGACATTGGCTGCGATTATTTGACAGCCCTCGTCCCGCAGGTAACGAGCGGCATAGGTTTCGCCCCAGGCGCCGGAAAGGTTTTTCGGCATTGTAAAAGTCCTTTCATTTGGCAGATTAAAGGTTTTATTTTGCTCTGTCTATATTTTTTAAAAAGGTTCGTCTGTGCACGGGCGAAGCGCCATGTTCTGCAAGCATTTCGTAATGAACTTTTGTGCCATAACCCTTGTGCGCGGAAAAGCGGTATTCCGGGTATTGCCGATCGAGTTCCGCCATCAATCGGTCCCTGCTGACTTTTGCCAAAACTGAAGCCGCGGCGATGGATGCGCTGACGGCGTCACCATGTATAATCGTGCGTATCGGCAGTGAGAGCGGTGGCTTTTGATTGCCGTCAACAAGCGCCATGTCGGGTTTTATACGTAAGCCTTCGACCGCCCGTTTCATCGCCAGAAAAGTTGCTTGCAAAATATTGATCTCATCTATCTCGGCAGGGGTCGCCCACGCGACACAATAGGCCAAGGCGTTTTCCGTTATAATATCAAAAAGAGCATTCCGTTTTTTCTCGGAAAGCTTCTTCGAATCGTTAATGCCTTCAATTTCGCACCCCTTGGGTAAAACTACGGCGGCGGCGCAAACCGGCCCCGCAAGCGGTCCCCTGCCGGCTTCGTCTATACCGCAAACAGTTGTAAACCCTTGTGCGAAGGCTTCGTTTTCATAAAGATGCCAATTCATCGCGTCACTTCACCTGTTCTAATGTTATTCTGCCGAGTTTGCCGCCTCTGAACTCATCCAACAGCATGACGGCCGCTCGTTCGGTGTCGGCCACTCCGCCACCCAAGAGCATCCCGCGTTTGATGGCAACCATTTCTAAAAGCTCATGGTCCGGCACACCTTTTATATCTGTTAATCCGTAACGCTCACAAAGTCTTTCGGTATAGAACGCTTTGAGCAACTTGAGCAGGCGCTGTGCAATCACTTCAATATCCATAATTTCATCTTTGACCGACCCCGTAAATGCCAGCTTGTCACCGACCCTGGGGTC
>JAAYFA010000314.1 GCA_012728445.1 Clostridiales bacterium
ATGCACCACAGTGTAAAATGCGAAAGATTCTCATCATATGTCAGGTTGCCGTTTCCAACCTCCAGCATATCCGGGTCATTCCAAGCGCCTATTGCCGAATGTTTATGCAAAAGAATGTTTATTTCATAGATACCTAGGATAGAAGCCCAGTAAGGCTTAATGTCCGGTGTTGTGCGCCATAGATTCCCCGCTTGCTTGCCCCAGTTCCAAGGGAAATTTAGTCCCCACTCACAAATTGAATAAACAATCGGTTTTTCCGGCTGACCGGTTTTTTCTGCAAAGGCTTTCGTAGCTTTAACCAGTTCTTCGCCCATTTTTATGTACTGGATCGCTGCACTGTCTTGCTTTGACGCAACAGGGTTATATATTTTAATGGTATTTTTGCCCTTTGAAAGACTAATTTTCATCTGATGTCTACCTTGGGCACTCCAGGCTCTTGTCGGTGGAACCAGCGATGAGTAAATCTCTTCACCGTTAATTAATAATTCAAAGTATTTATAACTATTGCTTTTTTTTCTGAGGGTGAGCGTAAGGATATATTCTCCTTCCGAGTCAACTTCAACATTATCGAACTCGACAGCACCACCGCCGGCTGTAAGACCTGCGATGTACGTACCTGTTTCAAGTTTATCGTCCTCTACGATTCTGGCTTCGCCGATTAATACCGCCTCTGCTGCATTGTAAACAATCTCTTCTTTACTGCCGGCTTTGCTTACAGAGATACTTTCTAAATAGGGCGCACGCATTGGAATCGGCACGTTATGGCAAAAATCATATTTAAAATACTCCACTCCCCATTCAGCAAATGTCTGTGCATCAATAGACTCGTAACCTAAACTTGCAGGTAAGTCTTCACAAGTCAGTGTGCCGTTCGAGCTATATATCCCAAGTTTTATGCCCAAGGGGTTTACTCGCTCAACAAGGCTTTTTATCCCTTTGCTGAAATGCTCATAATCGCCTTGAAGCTTCTTGTTTTCGTCCCGGATTGACGATTGCCAGCAATCGTCAATATTAAGATAGGTATACCCCGCATCGACAAGTCCGCTTTCTTTCATAGCATGAGCAACATCAAGAAGAAGATCCTCATCAATCGTATTGCGAAAAGCATTCCAACTCGACCAGCCCATGGGCGGTGTCAGTGCAGCACCGTTTTCAAATTTTTCGTTTTCCGGTATGGTTAACTTCATTGAACGGACAGCTTTTTTTGTCAGACTCACCGGTTCTATTTTCTTCCTCTTCATTGCCATAACCAGAGCTGCCGCCCCGGCGGAAAGAGCAGAAAACTTTAAAAGTCCCGATACGCTTTTTTTCATAATCGTTTTGTCCTTTCAAACACATTGTTCATCTTAAACTATAAATGTACGATACGTTAAACACAATGCAATAACGTAATATCTATTATACTATATTTGCTTTTAAAAATAAAGGATTAAAATGCGCGGCTGCTCAATAGAACTGAACAGCCGCACAAATAACCATATAAAACCTATTTTTTGTATTCTTCGTAATCCTTGAAAATACTTTCGTCGTAGAAGTTGTGCTCCTCTTTACTGTGAAGAGGATACCAAACTTGGGCAAAGAACGGGTTGATACTCGCTTCCGTATCATAATCCCACGGCCACGGTAGCTCTTCCGGGCACCAATGACCACCCTTGAGGACTAGGTTCGGTGTCATTTCAAACTCATTGCCACGAGCACTCTTCCATTTTAATGGGGTGAAAAGGTCGCCTTTCTTCATCTCGGTTGAAAGGCATTCGCCACCTCTGAACGCAGCAGCCTTCTTCATATCCTCTAAGTCAAGTTCACTCGTCGGCTTGCTTTCATCATAACCATGGTCAAGCAGCGTTACTTCTTCCGTTGGGCGCTCAATCTTAAAGGTGTCCCAGGTACCAATTTTTTCCCAGTTTTCTTTTGAGCCGTAAAAGGCAATTTTTCTGTCTTGATTATTGTTCTCTATCCATCCCATCGTACCGTACACGGGGACCTTTGTCATCCTCTTCATCCCCAGTTTTTTAATAATAACCGGAGGGACAATTTTCGAAAGCTTGTAATAGGATGGAACGGTATCCGACAGTTTCTCAAAATCCTCTTTTACAGTGGTTTTTTCTCTAAAGTGCAAGTAGCCTTCGAGAATATCCGAATCGGCATACCACTGCCCATGGAAATTGCGCAGTGTAAACCAGTTGGCATCGAAAATTTTTCTGGGATCACTCAGGCCAATTGCTTTAAGAAGATATTGCTCAAATTCAAAGTTTGTGATGCGGAACTCCTTGCCGCTGCCGATATTATAGAAACGTCTCCAAAACTCATCCGGAACATCGTCGCCACAAACATTGGCGCAGAGTCTGCCGGAATCTTCAACGGTTGCCCATTCAAGAACGCCGTTAAAAGGAACGTGGTACATAATCGGATCATAGTTCTTCAATATCCCCGGGTAAAGGATGCCCGACTGACGCAGGGAAACCCAATATTTAAGCCCCGATTCCGCAAAGGTTCTTTCCGCAATCGTTTTGCTGATAGCATAGTGGTCATAGATGCTGATTTTGATCGGGTCACCGGTTCTTGCCCAGTGAATGGGCGCATTGCGATCACCGGTTTGAGCGACGGTACCGATGTAAACAACCTTAACAGCATCCGGGTTTGGCTGCGCTTTTACAGCATCAACAATATATTTTGCCGCTGTTGTATTTGTTTTGATGGTCTTTTTGGGGTAATAGTCCGCTGCGGGCGAGACCATTCCGCCAACATGGAGCACGTAGTCCGCGCCGGTTACGCCGGCCAAAACATCCTCGTAGTTTAAAAGGTCGCCCCAAATAAGCTTAACACAGGGGTCATTCTCATATTCCTTAAACATTGCTTTGTTTTTGTCGCTGCCTCTGTTTAGAAGAACTATATTGAACTTGTCTCTCTTTGCATAAAGTTCTTTAAAGCCCGCCCAACCCATGTTGCCTGAGGAACCCGTTAAGAACACCGTTTTCTTCTGCGCCATTTTACCATTCTCCCCTTGTTTTTATTTTTAATAGTATGACATTTTTTTGCATTTAATCAATAGCTTTTATTGTGTTCTAGGATTTCTAGGATTTCAATTACATAGGCTCATCAGCTTTTTAAATAGTCTAGTTGTGCCATGCATCTGGTCGATCTCCATTTTACGTGCATCTATGAACAGTGCGGCATCTCGTGCGCGGCTGGCGTACCCAATATCAAGACCCTCGAGCCCAAGATAATACTTGGCGTTTACCGGATAAAGCTGGCATTCCGCAAGAGAGGCAAATCCCAGAAAATCTTGGATCTGTTGTGCCTTTTCAGGCTCGCTCACAAAGTTTTTGCACAACCACCCATATATTTCCGGATGGAAATTAGCCATGACGCCGGAGTAACCGGAGCAACCCATTTTCCAGGATTCCAGAAGTGATCCAGCATGCGCATTATAGATTTTTAATCCCGTACCTTCAACTGCATCCAATTTGGCTTTAATTAACTCTAAATCGCCGCAGGTATCCTTCAAAAACTGAAATCTGCCGGTAGCCGCAATCTCGTGCAGTGTTTGGGGCATCATCAGTCTTTTATAGGGGTAAGGGCACTCATAAATACCCAGTCCGATTTCATCAATCGCATTTACAGCCTTTTCTATATTGCGTAAAAAGATGCTGTCGTCTTCATCTTCATTTACAAAACGGTTAGAAATAAAAACGTAGCCGTCAACACCTGTTTGAATGTACTGATTTGCTTCGTAAATTTGCTTTTCAAGATCATCGGATGTGTGGCCGGACGCAATTACAGCAATATCTTTTGGCACATTTTTCATAATGAATGAGATCAGTTCAAGCTTTTCCTCAAAGGAAAGAAAAAATATTTCACTTGATTGGCAGATGGCAAAGATACCATCAACGCCCCTTTTCGCATACCATTCCAGCATTTGCGAAACGCCGTTGTAGTCCACCTTGTTGTCCTGTGTGAACGGGGTAACCATTGTTGGGTAAACACCGTTAGGAATTGTTTTAATCAATATTGCATCCTCCGTTTTATACTATATATATATTCTTGCAATCCTTCTAAATCGGATTGTTGGTACCTAAACAATTAACTTGCATAATCATACTTGAATTGCTAATTTTTGTCAATATTTTTGCAACATCCAACTAAAATACTACCGCAACGTGAAAACCCCTTACCGTTAGATAAGGGGTTTTCAATTAAACACTAAAATAATACCGGTACGGATTAAACCCCAAAAAAGTCAAAGAATTTTTGAATGATATCAAATACACTGGCACCGGATGTGATCATAGCATAGATTTGTTCAATCAAAACAAGAATTGCTGACATAAACTACACCCCCTTTTTAACATGAAATTGGAAAAGCATCATACTTTTCACGATCACATTATACAATAAGAGTATTATTTAATACTTCCGAATTAGATATTTAAATTTTATGTTTTAAAATGATAATCTTTTCTCTAACTTCGGCCGCAAGATAAAAAGAACCACACACTATAATCACGTCATCTTTGTTGGCCAGATTTTTCGCTTGTGAATAAGCATCCCACGGGTCCTCAATTGTGATGATGTTTTTACAATACTTTTTTGTGGTGTCAGCAAGTATTTGAGCATCCAAAGCTCTTGAATTATCAGGTTTTGTTGCAATCAACGTTTCAAAAAATGGTGCAACAATTTTTAGGTACGCATTATAGTCCTTGTCCGCCATCATACCGCATACAGCAATAATCTTACGGCCGCTTAGGTGTTTTTTGATGACCGCCTCAAGCGCTTGTGCGCATCCCGCATTGTGCCCACCGTCAACGATTATCAGCGGTTCTTCGCCAAGAATTTCCATACGAGCAGGAATTCTCGCCGCTTCAATACCTTGGGCTATATCCTCGTCCGATATCATAATCCCTTTTTGACGAACTACGCGAGCCGCTGTAATGGCAACCGAAGCGTTATACACCATATGCTCACCCATCAATGGGACTTGAAGCGGTAAACCGGCGATAACAGCTTGTGTGCCCAGAATACTATCGTCGATAATTTGAATAGCGTTGAGGTCGGGTATATACAGCATATTGCCTTTCGCCGCAGCGGTTTCCATAATCACTTTGAGTGCCTGCGCCGGTTGTTTGGGGTAGCTGACGGTTAAACCATTTTGTTTGATAATACCGCACTTTTCCGCCGCTATTTTTTCAATCGTATCACCCAACACAGCAGTGTGGTCCATCGAAATCGAGGTTATCGCGCTCACCAGCGGATTATTAATAATGTTGGTAGAATCAAAACGTCCACCCAAGCCCGCTTCGAGCATAACAACATCGCATTCATTACGTGCAAAATACAAGAATGCAGTTGCTGTAATGAACTCAAACTCAGTAATCTGAACGCCATTTACCGCTAGTTCCGATATCACAGGTTCAATTTCTGAAACGAATACCGCCAAATCTTTTTGCGTAATCATTTTGCCGTTTATTTGAATCCGCTCACGGAAATCCACCACATAGGGCGATGTAAATAGTCCGGTTTTATAACCGGCTGTCTGCATAATCTCCGAAAGCATGGTCGAGGTAGACCCTTTGCCGTTTGTGCCTGCAACATGAATATATTTTAATTTATCCTGAGGATTGCCGAGTGCATTGCACAGGGCTGCAATGCGCTCAAGCCCGGGATTTATACCGAATTTTTCCAGAGAGTGTATATACGAAAGCGCTTGATCATAGGTCATTTTCTTTCTCGCTCCACAACTGATTAAATA
>JAAYFA010000043.1 GCA_012728445.1 Clostridiales bacterium
CTTCATCTCATGGTAAAAAATAAAAAGTGTTGACAAATCTACCTATGCTGAATATAATGACTGTACAACCAAATAGGTTTTTTCAAAAGACTGTGAAGGAAACAAGACACGGATGGAGCGTATTAGTTCGCTTCAACTTGCGTGCTTTAGAGAGCCGGTGGCTGCTGCAAACCGGTGCCGCAAAAAGTGTGTATAACTCATTCCGGAGTTGCTTGCCTGAAATCATAGGGCAGGACGCAAGACTGCGTTACAGGTCAGGACCTTGCCAGAGGTCTGTGAGGGCGGCTTTGCCGCTGAATTAGGGTGGTACCGCGCAGGTGTTTGTCCACGCCCCTATATTAACGTATACGTTAATATAGGGGCGTTTTTTATTTATTTCAAATAGTTGAATAACTGGGAAAGGAATGGTTATAATAATGAAAAAAGGTTATGAAAAGTATATCCCTTTTGAGGCGATTGAGCTTGGCAACAGGCAGTGGCCGTCCAAAAAAATCGAAAAGCATCCCATTTGGTGCAGTGTTGACCTGCGTGATGGCAATCAGGCGCTTGTTGACCCCATGAACATGGATGAAAAATTGGAGATGTTTAAAACTCTTTGCGAAATCGGAATCAAAGAAATTGAAGTGGGTTTTCCCTCGGCTTCGGACACGGAATATGAAATACTTCGTGAGCTGATAGACGGTGGGCATATCCCCGACGATGTCACTATTCAGGTTTTGGTTCAAGCGCGTGAGCATTTGATACGTAAGACTTTTGACGCGATTCGCGGCGCAAAAAACGCAATTGTTCATTTTTATAACTCGACTTCGAAACTACAACGTAAGGTCGTGTTTAAGCAAGAAATGGCGGGGATTACGGAAATCGCCGTCAACGGTGCAAAGCTTATAAAAGAACTTGGCGACCAAGCGGCCAAAGAGACCGGCTGTAACATACGTTACGAATACTCGCCCGAAAGCTTTATGGGGACGGAACCCGAGTATGCGGTAGCCATCTGCGACAGCGTGATGAAAGCGGTCGGCGCTGATAGAAATAATAAAATTATTCTCAATTTGCCCTCGACGGTGGAAAGCAGTACACCCAACTGCTTTGCTGACTTGGTAGAGTATTTCTGCAACAATTTGCCCGAGCGCGAGGCGGCCATCATTAGCCTGCACCCGCATAACGACAGGGGCACGGCGGTGGCGACCGCGGAACTCGGCTTGCTTGCCGGTGCGGACAGAATCGAAGGCACGCTGTTTGGCAACGGCGAAAGAACAGGCAATGTAGATATCATTACACTGGCGCGGAATATGTATACCCAGGCGATTGACCCGGGCCTTGATTTGAGCGACATCAACCGTATCCGTGAGGTGTATGAGCGCACAACAAGAATGACCGTGCCCATTCGCCACCCCTATGTGGGCGAGCTCGTGTTTACTGCTTTCTCCGGCTCCCACCAGGACGCCATCAACAAGGGCGAAACGTATATGAAAGACAGTGGAACGGAGTATTGGGAAGTGCCCTACCTGCCCATTGACCCGGCCGATGTCGGGCGTGCATATGAGCCGATTATCCGCATCAACAGCCAGTCCGGTAAGGGCGGCGTAGCGTTTGTGATGAGCAATTCCTTCGGGTACGACCTACCCAAAGCGATGCATCCGGAATTCGGCAGAATTGTGCAGGGTTACTGCGAAAAGGCAGGTAGGGAAGTCGGCGCCGAAGAAGTCATGGATTTATTTAAAAGCGAGTATATTGACATCCGCGAGCCGTATAAACTCGTCAGCCATAAATTTTATGAAGAAAGTGGCCTTTACGACGAAACACCCCTTGTGCGTTTTGAAGGGCAACTCAAGCACAATGGTGACGAACCGGTCGCTATCAGTGGCACGGGTAACGGACCCATTGATGCCTTCTTTAACGCCCTTGAAACGGTTGGCATTAGTGGCTACCAATTTGTCAACTATTCCGAGCACGCTATTTCCATCGGTTCGGATGCCAAGGCGGTTTCCTATATTCAGCTCTTGTCGCCGGCCGGCAAAAACATCTTCGGTTTGGGCATTTCTCACAATACAAACTATGCTTCTATCCGTGGCGTGTTGTGTGCCATCAACCGCTCTCTGAAAATATAGAGCAGTTGCTTGCTAAGGTTCGATTTTTTTGGTAAACTTAAAAAAACATTAAACAGAAGAATGAGGGGAAACGATGAAAAATTATAAAATTACGGTACTCAAGGGCGACGGCATCGGTCCCGAGATTGTTGACGAGGCCATCAAGGTGCTAAATGTAGTCGGTGAAAAATTCGGGTTTACGGCTGAGTATGATTTTCAGCTTATGGGCGGCTGCGCCATTGACGCCACGGGCCACCCGTTACCGCCGGCAACCATAGACGCCTGTAAAAACTCAGACAGCGTATTGCTCGGTGCCGTCGGCGGCGAAAAATGGGAAACGTTGCCCGGGCACCTTCGCCCGGAGGCGGGGCTGCTTGGTATCCGCGCCGCACTTGGACTCTACGCCAACCTTCGCCCGGCGAGGATTTTTGAACCGCTCAAAGCGGCATCCCCAATCAAGGCAGAAATCATCGGCGACAACCTGGATATTATGGTGGTACGCGAACTGACGGGTGGCATCTATTTCGGCGAGCGGGGTCGTTGTGAAAAAAATGGAGAAAAAGCGGCTTTTGATACAATGTTGTATACCGTACCGGAGATACAGAGAATTGCCAAAGTCGGTTTTGAAATGGCACAAAAGCGCAGCGGCAGGCTTTGCTCGGTAGACAAAGCGAACGTGTTGGAGTCCTCACGCCTGTGGCGTGAAACCGTACTTGAAATGGCAAAGGATTACCCGGATGTGGAACTTTCACACATGTATGTGGACAACTGTGCTATGCAACTTGTACGCAGACCCACGCAGTTTGATGTAATTGTTACCTCCAACTTGTTTGGTGACATCTTGTCCGACGAGGCATCCATGCTCAGCGGCTCTATCGGGATGCTGGCATCGGCTAGTCTGGCAGATGGGAAATTCGGTTTATATGAGCCGATTCACGGGTCTGCACCGGATATTGCAGGTCAGGGCATTGCCAATCCGCTTGCCACCATCCTTTCTGTCGCGATGATGCTCAAGTATTCCTTCGGGCTTGATGACGCGGCAACGGCTGTTGAAACGGCAGTGAACGATGCTATGAAAACTGCCCGCACACCCGATATTTACGAGGAAGGCTTTGAGAAGGTCGGGACGGTGGAGATGGGCGATTTGGTCGTAGAATTGTTGAACAGGTAATAATCGGAGCATTCATAAAAAACAAGCGCTGTCTGCATCGTGCAAACAGCGCTTGTTCTAATTTTATAAGACGATAAAGAAGATTATACTTTTGAATCCCGCATGGTTTTGCCTTTGAGCAAGATGAAAACTTTCGGCGAAACTTTTTTAAGTGAGCGTTTCGCAACAACCAAGGCGTCGTTCTTTGCCTTTGCGACTTTGTATAAAAGATTACGTGGATAATGTTTGCTTGTTATTTTCTTGTCCAGCTTGGTTTCTTCTTTCTTTGCTACATCCGGCGGCAAGGCAAAGATGGCCTTGTATTTTTTAACCAGTCTGTTGAAGTTGTAGCTCATAAAAAGAATGTCGGACTTTTTGTATTGCGGCATTCTGAGTTGAACGGGATCGTTTGGGTCCACATTAGGGTCAAGGAAGCCGGCGTCCCTTGCCGTTCGTTCCAGTATCGTCATTGGATAAGGATAAAAGATATTCGGTGTTACCTTGTCGACATCCATTTTGGCATTGAGCTTGACCGTTTCCAGCGAAAGAGCAAGTGTTTCATAAGGCAAGCCGACAATGTTGTAGGTGAGGGTGGTAATATTATATTTTCGGAACCATTTTGACACTTCAATCATATGGTCGTTTTTCATATTGCGGTGCAAATATTTTTTGCGGAACTCTTCGTTGCCCGTCTCGAGGCCGATATCAATCATGTAACAGCCGCCGTCTTTGAGCATTTTTACCATTTCTTCATCCAACATGTCAAAACGCAGGTTGCAGTTGAAGGGCAGATGGATTTTTTCAATATACATCGGCATGAATTCATAGAACCAGTCTTTGTACATGTTAAAGATGGCGTCGCGGAATTCAATGAATTTTATAAACGGAAACTTTTCGAGCAAAAGTTGCAACAGTTCAATGGACTTTTCCGGGCTTCTAAACCGTGAATACTTACTCTTGTTGGGGTAAACATTTCGGAACTGCGAGTTGCCGCAATAAGTGCAACTGAACAGACAGCCACGGGAGAGCATGACCATTGCGGTAAAGTTCTTTGAACGATCAAGATTTTCATAATCAAACAGATCAAAATCGGGGAAGGGGAGATCGTCCAGGTTTTCAATCAACGGACTGACCGCATTTTTAACAAAAGTGCCGTCGGGTAGTTTGAAGTTAATGCTGCCAATATCCGTGCGTGTTTCACCTTTTGCCATGGACTCCATGAGCTCCAGCAAGGGGTATTCGCCTTCGCCTACGGAAACGGCATTACAGCCGTCAATAGCCAACACCTCGTCAGGGACAAGGATGGCATGATAGCCGCCGATGATGACCATGGTGTCCGGCATTTCTTCCTTGAGCCAGAGGCACATTTCCTTAATGAACGGCATCGCAGTGGTTCGTGCGGAAAAGCCGATGAGTCCGGGTGAAAAACTCCGAACCGTTTCGATAAATTCAGCTTTATCAGGCATATAAAGCTGATGATAAAGGTCTACGCCAAAGCCCGCCAATTTTAATACGGCGGAAATAGATGCCAACCCTTCGCTGTAATTACCTAAGGTGCCTTTTTTGAACTTCTCTTTTTCCAAAAAATCAGGATAGATTAAGAGTATAGAAAGTGGATTACTCACAAATTGACCTCCGAAATCGATTTTTGTTTAGATTGCTATTTATAGTGAATAATATAGACCAAAAGGAGCTAATAGTCAACAAAAACGTTTGCCCGCCAAAAACAGAATAAGTTTTTGGCGGGCTCTAGTTCTTTGTTTTTCAGCTTATGATAATTCGATCAATTCCGAATAATCCGAGCCCATCATGCTTGCAACCTTGGCATCCGCGACCAGTTTGCCGGCCGCATTGACAAATAAATCGATTTTGTCAAAACTTGTTATTTGCTCGGCGCCTTTTTGTGCAAGTGCGGTGTTGACCATAGAAATGACTTGCGGCTCGTACAAGTTGAACATCAGTGCGATGTCGGTGTCCGAAACTTCTTTGTCCGTCACATAGTCATACGCGTAATAGAAATTGTCGGTCGCATACTCGCTTTCCATCAAACCATGAGCGGTTTTTAAGGCGATGAAAATAACGTTGTCCTTCATCGCCGTTTCGTAAGAATACTCGGTGTACTCCCTATAAGTGCTCAAATCTCCTGCGGTATTAGAAGACTTTTCAATATTAACCTTCATTTTATTTATTTCGGCGTTGATTTTTAATGCTCCGAGTTTGTCGGAATCGATTTTAGGCAGTTTGACATCAAAGCCGGCAGTGAAATATTGATCAATTTTTTTGACGTTTTTCAGCGTATAGTAGGTGATAACCTGAGGAGGGTTCTCTTGTTCCCC
>JAAYFA010000213.1 GCA_012728445.1 Clostridiales bacterium
AACCACGTTTCAGCCTTTTTCGCCCCTCGGTTTTTGGGTAGATAAATCAAGTGATGGTTTGCTCGAACCCTGTCCGGAAAACTTTTGTCAGCATAGCGGACATCTCGGGCTCTTCGAAATTGCCCATCAAAGCAATACACTTTACCGTTTCTAAAAAACTTTATACGTTCGATACAAGTTGTGTCGGGGTCTGTTAACCCAGATGCTTTCATTATTTGCAAATAGATTTTTCTCGACAATTCTCCGTTTGGGTCGACATTGTTCTCGGATAGTTCATTTAGTATCACATACAAAAACGAAGGGTCTATTTTTGTAAAGTCACTGATAAAGCCGAGGTTATTAATAATTGCGTTAAGTTCGTACTCTTCGAGCAAAAGCCCATCAAATATAAAATCAGAACTTTTACCGATTAAACGAGGTTCAAACTGCATCCCTATTTTTTCGTCAAGAATTATTTGATTCGGCGAATATCTCTTTTCTCCAATTTGAATCCATGCTGTATGCGAAAATGTATGTGCAATATAATTTCGCACTTGTTCACGTTGCACCCAACGACCGTTGATTTGCCCTTTGCGTTTAGCCGACAAGGGGTACGCTATACCTTTTTCACATTTTGCCATCAAAGAATTTTTGAGAAAGTTATCTTTTGCTATCCACGTGAGCAAGTCGTGCGTTTTAGCCTTACTTAGAATATCGGGAAGATTTTTATAGGAATCGAAAGTTATTGATACTAATTCACTTTCGTTTCGCATTGCAGATTCATCAGCAATGACCGTGCCGCCATCCAATTGTAATGGATATGCGATGTTAGAAATCAATGCTTCACGGTAACTTTTGGGAATCTGCCAATTCCTAAGCAATGACCGTTCGGGTATGGGCGTGATACAAACACCAAATTTAGAAACAAAGTTAATAAAATCCTCTTTAACTTCACTCGCAAATGGAAAATGATATAATTCGTCCTGCCCATCTTGCATCGCAAGAATATCCGCCAACTCGTTTCCATAGTATTCACCAAAATATAGCGTTTCGGGGCGTGTAACGACTTTGTTTTTCGACGGGAAATTATAGCTAATTTCTGCCGGTGGCGTCCAATCTGGATTGCCGCCGTAGTTTTCATACAGCCACGACACAAAGTCTTGGGCGTAACTCCAGTTTTCGGCTACTGAACTATTAACTTGAGCAATTGTCGTGCTTCGGTCTAAGTATCGGAAAAATGTGTTGATGCCAATTGTCGCATAAACAGGGATGTTTCTTTCGTCACGTTGCTCCGTTTGCCCTGCTTTTTGTGCGAGATACCCTTCTTCATTATTATAGAATGCTACAGCAGCTTCTTGGAAGTCTGCCCTCAAAAAACTAAATCTTACCCATGCAGGTACGGCAGGTACTCCACCTACTTTAAAATACACTCTGTCTTTTCCGTCTGCCCACTTTCCACTATCAAGCGCGATTAAATTCGGAAGAAAATCTAATGCGCTTGCATCAGCACCATATGCTTTTCGCCACCACTCAAAAACTGTAAAACACTCGCTTGGCGACCACTCATCAGACACTTGGTTAATAGCGCTTTTTATTTCATTCAAAGAAATTTTTACATTGATATTATCTCGCTGTGCAATTTTATGTATAAATGGTACTATATCCGCACTGTCAGAAGTTTTTAATAACTTTTTGAAGCCATCACCAATAAAAAGTGCAGGAAAAACTCCGTTTGCTATCCACGGTGATTCCGATATCGAAATGAAGTCGCCATTTACAGTTGGCAGAATCTTTTTTCGCCCTATATTCGCATTGTAATATTCTGAAAACTTGAAGCCCGCAATGTCAGCGGGAAAGGAACCTTTGGGTACGATGCTCCTTAGTGCATTTTCGGGATTGCCACCATTATTTGCTATTTTTTCAGTTGATGAATCAATCAAGGAAACCAATTCTTGTAAAATCAATTTATTTAATGGGTGGTCAATTATATCATTCCTATCTGACCGCAACTCGAAATCTGCGTGACATAGCCAGCCAATAGGAAACTCAACTTTAGTTTTGAAATAACTGTAAAGATAGTTGTTGCCCAAATTCGTGGAACTTTCGCAAAAGGCTATTGAAATTCCGTAGCTATATTGCTTTTCTTCATTGTCCGTATCGTCAAAAATAACGGTTTTTCTTTCCTGTTTGAAAACACGCCAAAGATAATCCGTACTAACGCCATCAACTGATGCAGAAATTAATACATCACCATCTATCTCCAATTTTTGATAGCTACGTTCGGAGGCGGCAGTCTGTATAATCAATTCTTCGATTTTGGGTAGAAACACCATCGACCGCTCGTCAATCTGCATCAATTGTGCTTCTACATCGCCAATGACCGATTTTTTCAGTTTTAGCACAATCTGAGTGGTATAGCTTAACTCGATAGGCTCGATAGGCGTGGGAGCGGAGAAAATCGCAACCTTTTGATTGCGTCCAAGGCTGTCTTTAAATGCTGACGCCTCTTCTAAACCAAAGGCAACGGACAAATCAGCCGAGTAAATCATGATTCGCTCACACCAATTAAGCAAGGAGCGAAATCCAAGTCCCTTTGTACCGATTTGAAAAACGGTGTCATCAGGCTGAGTGTTATCATCGGGCATTGCATCAATACAGTTTTGAAGTAATTCTAATATTTCTCTGCCGTGATACTCGCCAACAGTGGTTCGCTCGGCGGTGTAGTCACTTTGGATTCGTTCGGGTTCTCTAAGATAATTTTCACGACGTTTTTCGAGAAGTTCTTCGACTTGTTTATTTATTACCGTAGATTTAAATGATTGCTTGAATTCTCGCTTTGATTTTGATGTGTAGTGCGGGAGCATTAATGACTCAATGCCCTCGATTGAAAATGGCTCACCATTATTGCACACGACTAATACGTCATCTTCAAGTTTAAAGATGACGGTATTAGTTTTGTATTTTATTGACGTGTCGTTTTCTGCATAATGGCTCATATTTCTCTACTCCATATAATCGAGCGTCTGCTCGTTCAATGTTGCTTTGACTTCTCTCCACATGGGCATATACTTGTCCATCAGTGCAACAAATCTATCGCTATGGTTCTTCTCTTCAAGATGACAAAGCTCGTGGAGAATAACATACTCAAGGCACTCAGGCGTTTTCTTTGCAAGTTGAAGATTGAACCACAGCTTACCCGTCTTTGAGTTACACGTTCCCCAACGGGTAGTCATGTACTTCGTTTGCCACGACGACGCCTTTAATCCCGTGATTTTTTCCCATTTTGGAAGCAGTTTTGCTATATCAGCTTTTAACTGCTCTCGATACCATTCTCGCACATAGGCTTCACGCTGCTCTGCTGTGCTTTCCTTGCGGACGGTCAGCACGGCTCTGTCACGTGTTAATATGAGAGAATTTTTATTGCCGTACTCGATTTGGAGATAGTGGCGTTTCCCCCATACATAGAAAGTTTCGCCGGAAACGTACTCACGCTCGGACTGGCGTTGTTGGTTATCAAATTTACTAATCTGATTCCGTATCCAGTTGAACTTTGTACGCACAAACCTTTCTATGGCCTCATCACTCATAGAGAGCGGTGCGGACACCGACACTTTTCCATCAGGCGGTTTTACATACAGGTGCATATTTTTGATATTTTTTTTATTTACCTCAATTGGTATATCTGAAATTATGAGCGACATTAATATTCTCCTTGCTCGACCACAATATTGTAAATGCGTTCGACTTCGTCTTTGTTTTTAAGGATAGCGAGCATGGCCTTCTTGATGCGTCGTTCCTTAAACTCGTTATGTCGGAATTGATTTTCTTTGCTATTAAGGACTGCCTGATGCAGCGCAAGCGCGAGCACCTCATCTTCGCCGCAGTTGTCGTAAAATGCTCGTAACGCACTGCTGTGTCGGATGTTTTCGGGGTATCGGGTGTTGTTTTCAGGGCTTTCTGATTTTTTGACGAGGTCTATATATTGCTCAAGCAGCTTCTCATAAGCAATCGCACCCTCACGCCGTTTCTTTATGAGTTCGTCAAGTATAGCCGACATATTTTCATAATAAATTGGGTTGATGAGGATTTTTTCAACAACTTTTTTGCGGATGTTATTCTCGATTGCTTCGGCGGCAGATTCTTTGTTCTTTCCTTCAAGGTTCTCGCCTTGGGTTTCTACGAAATCAAGCAGAGTGAAGTCGTCAAATTCGCCAATTTTACGGCTGTCTTCCGAACGGATATAAGTGTCGATAAGGCGGCGCATATCTTGCTCATAGGATTTTAGGTCGATGAAGTCGCCGCTTGCGTTGCCGATGGTTTCTTTCAATGCCATATAAAACCCGACTTTTGGCTCTACCCAAGAGCAAAGGTCGGCAATATGAGCTGTTGTTACATCGCCTTTAACCTCTGCAAAACAGCGTATCAGCTTGTTTGTAAGCCGATATAGCTTTTCACGGCTACGAGCATAAGACTCGTCATCAAGACCGCCCACGCCGCTTTCGCCGCAGAAGTAGTGCAGATAATGGATTTCTTCACGCGGAGCGGGAACGCCGCCGCACAAATCATCAAGCTCCTCAAGTGTCTGCAACAACTGCTTTTCAGCTTCGTCAACACGATCGTGAATCATGCCCTCTATGTCTTCGGCATCGTAACCCTCGAATGCACCAGATGTGTATTTCTCTAAGGCACCCTTCAAATCGCCGAATAACTGCTTGTAGTCCACGATATACCCGAACTGCTTACTATCACCGTCTAAGCGGTTGACACGGCATATCGCCTGGAACAGTCCGTGGTCTTGCATGGATTTGTCGATATAAAGGAATGAGCAGGGCGGCGCATCGAAGCCGGTTAACAGTTTGTCGACCACGATTAACAGTTTCATTTGTGCGGGTTCTTCTATGAATTTACGCTTTGCTTCTTTTTCAAAGTCCTCCGCGCTCTGTGTGCCGAGCATTTCCGTGTATACTTCATACTTTTTGAACTCCTCCGCATCTTCCGCTTCGGTGCGAAGGTTGCCGGGGAGTGGCACGAATGAGGTTATGATTGCACATTGCTTGAAACCCCTCGACTGGAAAATCTCATAATAGCGGCAGGCAGAAAAAATTGAATCCGCTACAAGCATTGCGTTTCCACTGCCATCCATAAGCCGGGGCTTAAGGTCAAAGTCCTCGATGATGTCTTTGGCAATAACCTCCAAGCGGTCGCGGGAACTATACAGCATCTGCATTTGTCCCCATTTAGCCTTGAGTTTCGCCCTTGCCGCTTCGTTCAGACCGATAGTTTTAATCTTGAAATAGTCGTCGATTTTAGCTTGCTGTGTGATAATTTGATCAACATCACGGGCTTCGTAACGCAAGTCAAGGACAACACCGTCAACGACAGCCTCGTCATATTTATAAGTGTGGATATAACCCGGTGCAAAGACCTCAATACTGGTTTTTTTGTCCTTGACAAGAAGTGGTGTCCCCGTGAAACCGATATGGATAGCTTTCGGCAATACAGTTTCCATTGCCGTACGAAGCAACCCGCTTTGTGTTCGATGGCACTCATCCACAAAAATGACGAAATCACCCTTTGCCTTAAAGTTTTTAGGCAGGGCGGCTTTTAACTCCTCAATATATTTCTCAATGGATTTCTTGATGCCTTTTTCGCTGTTGTCAATTCCTTTGCGATTGCCAAACTTGTGAATCAGCGAACATATCAAGCGGTCTTGCGTAGTGTTAAGCCTGCTGATTAAATCTGCACCGCTTTTAGTTCTCACCACATTTTCGTCTACACCTTTGTAGACTTTTTCCATTTGGTCGTCCAGCTCGTCACGGTCGGTGATTATCAAAACACGGGCATTGGGGTTGTTTGCCAGTATCCATTTGGACAGCCACACCATCGTCAGCGTTTTGCCGCTGCCTTGGGTGTGCCAGATGATACCGCCCTGTCCCTTGTTTAGTTTCAACTGTGCCTTTTTGATGCCAAAAAACTGATTGTGGCGGCAAACCTTCTTTATACCCTTGTCGAACACGATAAAATTGTGGAGAAGGTCGAGCAGACGCCGTTTGTGGAACATGCTGAATAATTGCCAGTCCAGCTTATCCGGCAGCGAGGCGCACTTATCCAAAATATCAAGCGACACATCGTCCATCGGCTGTGCTTCCGTATTGTCGGTATCGTTTCGCCATTCAAGATAATACTTCTCATGCGTTTCAATCGTACCATAGCGCAAGCCCTCGGCAGAACTACCCGCCATTTCAAATTGAATGGTAGTGAAAAACGGCTTGTTGAAGTGTTCACTCTCATTGGAGCGGTTTTGCCGTATGCCCTGTGATACCGAAACGGTGGACTTTTTCAGCTCGATGACAGCAAGAGCAATACCGTTTATGTATACGACAAGGTCGGGGCGACGTTCGCTTTTTTCTCTAAGCGTGACCTCCTCGGCAACGGCAAACTCATTATTACGGGAATGCTCCCAGTCGATGAAATAAACGGTCGTTTCCGAATCTTCCGGGTTCTCTTTGACTTTCGCACCGTACTTGAGTAGCGAATAAACTTCTTGATTTGCCTTGTAAAGTCCCTGTTGGAGGTTGGCGGCAGTCTTTTGCAATTCGGCGATGGCTCGGTCAACAATCCCTGCACTGTAGCTCTTCAGCAGAAAAGCACGGAGTTTATCAACCATGATATTACTGTTTACCTGCTTACGCAGATTGCCGTAATATTCATAGTCAAGTTCCCTTTGAAACAGCCTTAAGACATGGTCTTGGGTTTTGCGTTCCGCATCGTTAATCTTAGCCATTAGTTTTCCCTCCCTGCAACAGCGTTTGTAGTTCCTGCATAGCACGAGCGATATTTTTATCACTGAAAATCTGCTTTTTCAATTTCGCTTTCCATTCCGCGTTGGTAGCTATCAAGTGTTTTATGGACTGGACGGTTACAGGCGTTCCCGCTTCTGTCAAATCGCAGATTGCCATATCCACTGTAGCGAGGAGCTCCAAATCATCTACCTTCTTGAACCTAAGATTATCAGCCACCCATTGAATATCGGCTTGTCTGTCCCAACTTTCGATATAGCCGAGGGCTTGGTTGATTTTGTCGCCACAAGCAAAGGTTGTACCTTTCTTGGCGGTTGTAGTGGTGATATATTTTGAGCTTTTTGCTATCGGTTCGCCGCCTTTATATCGCACCTCGTCAGCATAAGGACCCGCTGCCTTTTTCTTGAACGCCACAGTGCTTTCGTCTTGGTAACGGCGCAAGAGATAAAGGCATTTTTGCACCTTTTTTCTGCCGAGCGGAAATCTGTCGGAATAAAGCACATTCACAATGCCCGCAATCATAACTGCATCGTCAAACTGCTGATTATGACCTTTCGGTGCAGTTTGGGTTATCGGTGCGATTTCCTCCGCAACTTCAATGGTCGCATCTTGCTCGATAAGCCGAATCCTGCCCGTCAGCAGTTCGCTCATCATGCCTTGCTTGATGCCACGCAGCTTATTCAACTTCGCCGTTAGCTTTTCTATATCCGCGTCCATATCGGATAGGATTCCGGCGATTGCAGTTTGTTCGGCGATGTTTTTAGGAAATGAAAGTACTATCACTTTCAAATGTCCCATTTTTATACTTGATAACGTGCTGCCTGTTGTATTCCCTAATAGTGACTGCTGCGTTCCCTCGCTTTTCAAAAGATAATACAGAAAAAGCGGAGAAATGATTGTCTTGTTAGGTCTTAACGCAAACACAGATTCGTTAATGTTCCAGTTTCTTGGTGTTTCTTTAATCAAATAAGCATCTCCCACACGCCCTATGCTCGAAAAGAGAATGTCGTCTTTTCGCAAATCCGAACGTGCGTTAATCATTTCTAATGCAATATTATCGATTTTGTCGCATTCATCATCAAGATAAAGAATTCCATCAAAAAAATTCTTTATTGTTACATAATAATTTGAACCACCAGAATTCAAAGTGAAGTTTTGGCGCGGATTCAACCCTGTAGCAAAACGCTCTACAATCTCCTCAATTGTACATTCTTTTCGTTCACCACTAAATCCCGGCAACCGCCGCTTGCCCGTGAGCAGTTCCTGCATTGCACCTTGCTTAATGGCACGTTTCTTTGCGATGAGCCGCTCCAACGCTGTAATGAGTGCATCGGTGTCGGAGAGGGCGGCGGCGATGTGTCGTTGTTCGTGTTCATCTGCGGGGATTGGAATAACAATTTCCTCGAAATCCCGCTTTGTTATTTGATTAATTGTTGCACTGCTTCGATTTTTTATTTGGTTCTGTACAATATCGCTTGCAAAAACGTGTGCTAAATATCCATTTTTGTCACCACGCAGAACAGACATAAACGCCCCAAACGTAGCATTATATGCCTTGTCTATTACGCAACTTTTTCCGATTAAAGCACTGCTTCCGTTTCTTACACAAATCAAAATATCGTTCGGTTTGACGTATCTGCTTTCATCAACAGTACAATCAACAAAAACACAATCGTCAAAAGCAAGTCTACCGTTTTGGACATTCGAAGAACGCAAAACAAGCAAACCGTGAGATTTAACATTCTGCGGACTATATGTTAAACCTTGCAATAAATCTACGCATTCAAGTAATGGTTTATTTTCCCACGTCACCATACAAACCCCATCCTTTTCAAATGAGATTTGACCTTGTCTTCAAGCCCGTTCTCTACCTTGACTCCATTTTCGCACTTCCCATAGATTAGTGCATTCAGTTCCGGCAAAGTTTGCTCATACCGCTCGTTTAGTTCGGTCACACGGTCGGAAATTCGGTGGCTCACCGCAGTATAGAGTGCGTAGATACCGCTGATAAGCGTGCGGTACCATTTGCGGTTCAGCAGAAGTTCAACACGCTGGTCGTCGGTCAGTTTAGGGTACTGGTCGCGGGCTTTTTTGTCGAGAGCGGTGCGAAGTCCTTTTATCGTCTTTGTGCCTTCATCAACACGGTCAGCCAAGGTTTGCAGTTTCTGTAAAATCTCTCTGTCTTCCGTGTCCAACGTTTTATCTTTCAATTTAGCTTTAAGGTCGGTTTTCTTTAATTTGCCCTTGTCAGACAAAACATCGTTAATAATCGAGCCGTCCTCGGCATCCTCTATCATCTCGTCCAGTTCTGCCTGTGCTGCTGCAATTACCGCTTCCATATCGTCAATGGCTTTTTGCTCATCAGCAAAGAACATCTCTATAATAAGAGCTTTCGGCACGAGTTTGCCTTCCCACCCGGTTTCGGTGGTTTTCTTTGCGCCGGTCTTTTTGTTTTCGGTGGTTTTGGTGAATACATCTATTTCACGGACAGCCTTGTAACCGTCTTCGATTAAAACGTAAACATCGTCGGACATGGTTTCGTTCCAATAGGAAAGCAGAACCTCATAGACATCGTATTTGTCAATGAGCGTTATGGGTTCGTATTCTTTCAAGATAAGAACGGAAATATCCGAGATGAATTTCTTCGGCTTTATGGTGCTGTCAATGGTGCGGAGTTCGCCGTCCACAAGGGCTTTCCACGCCTCGAATGCGTTCTCTACCTTGTCAGCGTAGCTGTCGAAATCCTCGTCGGCGGCAATGGTATCACGGATAGCATCCTTTTCAACGGCAAGGGTATAAAAGCCCTCACGCATTGGCTTGAACAAAGTCGACTTAAGTTTCGGGAAGGTCTGCCAGTACATGGACAGGCTCTCCACGTCAACGGTCGGTATACCGCCGTTTAAGTGACCGTCAATACTTTGCAAATCTTCTCCCGTACCGCTTGGAATATAACGCGGTATGTTCAGGTTGTATGCGTTCTTGTCCTTGATTTCGTCAATAGGGACTAAGCAGGAATAACCGTCCAGCGGAATCTGCTCGTTGAATACGGTAGTGATTTTATAAACGTCGCGCTCACGCAGACGGTTTTTGTTGCCGTCTTTAACAAAGTCACGGCTTGCGTCAATCATAAAGATGCCGTCACGCTCGTCGGCATTTTCCTTGTCGATGATGATAATGCAAGCGGGTATACCCGTGCCGTAGAAAAGGTTGGCGGGCAACCCGATGATACCTTTTATATAGCCACGGTCAATGAGCGACTGACGTATGGTTGCCTCGGCGTTCCCGCGGAATAACACACCGTGTGGAAGAATGACAGCGGCTTTTCCGTTGCGCTTCAAGGACTTGATAATGTGGAGTAGCCAAGCAAAATCGCCGTTCTTCTGCGGCGGGCGTTCGCCATAGCCGTCGAATCGGCCGTATTCTTTGCCTGCCAAGCCGTGCGTCCAGTTTTTGTCCGAAAACGGGGGATTGACCACGGCAAAATCAAAGGTCTCAATTTTCGTGTCATCGGTTTGGTCTCTGCCTTTATCGTCCCTGAATGAGTGTTTGTATTGAGGGTCTGAAAAAGTGCTGTAGCCACCTTTGACAACAGCGGTGGCACGGTTGTGAAGAACAAGGTTCATTCGTGCAAGACCGGCTGTGGCACTTTCCTTTTCCTGACCATAAATCGCAACATTGGAGGGTGCGACTTCGGCAGCACGAATCAGTAGGGAGCCAGAACCGCAAGCCGGATCGTACAGGGTAATTCCTTTTCCTTGTGCTTGCTCTATCCCTACAACTTTGGCGAGAATGCGGGAGACTTCAGCAGGGGTATAGAACTGCCCTTTACTCTTGCCGCTTTCGGTAGCGAAGTTTCTCATCAAGTATTCGTAAGCATCGCCGATGATGTCGTCACCGTCTGCACGGTTGCGAGAAAAGTCGGGCATTTTATCACGGAAAATGCCGAGCAGCTCACTCAGTTTATCGACCATTTCCTGCCCTTTGCCGAGCTTATCGGGGTCATTGAAATGAGCGTTGTCGATAACGCCTCGAAGGGAGTTTGCCTCGGCAAGTTTGGCGATGATTTTATCCATTTCCTCGCCGATGTTTTTTGTTCCGATAAGCGCAAGCATATCGTTAAAACTACCGCCATCGGGAATATCAATGTCGCCGTAGTCCTCGCCCTTGAACTTGTCCGACACGTACTTCACGAACAAGAGGGTCAAAATATAGTCTTTATATTGTGAACTGTCCATTCCTCCGCGCAAGCTGTCGCAACTTGCCCATAATGAACTGTATAGTTCTGATTTTTTAACCGCCATATATATTTACTCCCTCGATACATCGATTTCAGCTGCTTCACCGCTTTCAACCCAAGCGTCCACTTCAGAAATTCTAAATTTGTATTGTTTACCAACCCTGTGAAATGGGATGACCTTTTTCTTAACATACACCCGAATGGTATCCTTGCTTATTTTCAAATGTTCGGCTATATCGTCAAGATTTACCCACTTCTCTTGTTTATTAGACATTACAGCTACCTCCATTTTTGCATTTAGCTATTTTTTCTAAGAGCATTTCTTTTTTATCATCAAACCCGACTTTTAGCGCGAGTTCATAACATTCTATCGCTTCGGGCAAAAATCCGAATTCATGCCACAAGTCGCCAAAATTATTAAATGCATGATACGACATATTTGGTTCTTTTTTTAAGGATTTAGAAACTGGCGCGCGCACCTCAGCATATATTTTGTGGGCTTCATCAACTCGTTTAAGAATAAGGTTAACCCTCATCCTGCGGTGTTTTTCTTGGATAACGGTAAATGCGGATGCGCCTGAAAGCAACTCGCTGTTTTCGCCCCCGCCATATAAAGGTGTTCCTATTTCGCAAGCGGTCACATAGCATCTATCCGCTTCTTGCAGGATTTCTGCGTTGTTTTCTCTGATTCCCCGCAAGGTAAGATACTGTGCGAACAGGCTGTAAAAATCGAATTCCAGTTCCCAAAGCTCAACATTTGGCTTGTCGTTAGCAGCTTCATACTCTTTTCCATAATTCAATAATGTTTCGGCGGTGAGTATCATGGCTTTCGCTTGTTCAAACGGCAACGCAATATGATAATCGTTGTAGATAAGCCCTACATCGCTGCGTTTTGATTTTAAGACTTCCCAAACGGAAAGCAAATACACGGGGTCGGTTATGGTCTTTCGAATAACCTCTTGCAATAAGCCATGCATCGTTATGGTTTTATCCGGTTTAATCGTTATCAAAGAATATCTTGCCAGTTTTCTCACAGCATTATTGCGTTTTGTGTCATCGGAGAGAGCGGCTATTAAATCCGGTGAGAAACTACTGACGACGAACTTTCTTAGTATTGCATAAACATTTGTATCGTTGGTTTCGGCTTTTTCGTTTTCGGCGTGCAGCTTTTTTGCGTGTTCAACGAGCCAATTAAGCGCGATGATGTCGGACGACATATACGCAAAGCAGTATAGCAGCCGCCGCTCCGTCTCATTTAATTTTTCTAACGTAATGTTCCAAACCGTTCTGATGTTTCGACTATAACACTCGACCTCGTCATCTTCGTCAAACACATCCAAGCCATGTTTGTTAATCAATTCGAGATACTCAGAAAGGTCAATTTTAATCTCTTTTACATATGCAGAGGCTTGCTCTAAGACTAAAGGAAACCGCCCTAATCGTGCCGCTATACTGTTAGCTGCCAGAGTATCATTTATGCCTGTCCGCTTGACGATGAAACCCGCAGCTTCTTCTATCTCCATAACATCCAGTAAAATTACATCGCCTTTTGCTTGCTGAGTAGTGACCAAAACATGACCTTCACCAATTTTCGGAATTAAACTCTCGATGGAAGCGTTAGCGCCGACATCATCAAATATCAACAGCCAGTTATAGTGCGATTGGAACCACTGCGCAAACACAGCCTCCGTATTTGCTTGCAAAAGCCCCCCGACTTGCGCCAAAAAGTTTTCGCACGACCGCTTTACCGAGACCTCGCTCGAACACTCAATCCAACATACTGCATCATAATTATGTATGTTTTCGTAAGCATATTGTAAGGCAAGTTGAGTTTTACCTACGCCTCCCAAACCACAAACCGTTTGCTTGGAAGGGGCATTATTGGTCGACTCATTAAACCTCTTAAAGATGTCCCGCAGGTATTCGGAACGCCCCGTAAAATTGAAGTTCTTTTCCAAGGGTATGCTGACAATTTTCTCGCGCGAACTCAGCAACCCTCTCGGATTGGATTTGATTTTAAATCCTGCAAGCCGCAATTCGCTAATCAAGTCCGCTCGTTTAATCGACCAACGGGTAACATTTAGCTCCGTAAGTCCAGATCCCTCATTGTCTATGCCGAGATACACCGCAAGATCAATTATTGCTTGTTGCGGTATTTCCATTATTGTTTTGAAAGCGACTATAGTTTGCTTTCTTTGTTTTCGCACATCAGTAACAATTCCAAAGTACGCTGTGTGGTCAGATTCTGTCGCACCTCCATATTTTCTATTTTCACTCATGAATAACGAGGGCATCCCCTTTATTTCCTTAAGAGCATCCGCACTAAAACTCGCATACCATTTTTCAATTTCGGGATTACCGTTCAACACCCGACCGTTTGGCACTGTAAAACGTCCGCTCTCAAAGGTCTCGCATCCAACTACAAAAAGATTGTAAAGTTCATTATTGAGAGCGATAGTAGTGGTGCCCGTTTTTGCCGCAGCATCGACATTCTCTGCCACAACATAAGTCGGGTTATCGGGCATGGCAACATTGCCCGACATATTTTGAATATTAATAATCGTTTGGTTGTTCACCGCAGCGTTGTTTTCAATTTTAAGTTCACCGCTCATAAATTTATATCCCCGTTCATCGTTTCGATTGAAATGAATTTTTGATTCTGCACCGTCCCGTAGTTGTTGACAGTTATCCGCTTGGGGTCGGCTACATCAGATTCCCCTTCGTTATTTGTAGAATTCATTTCCTTGGCAGCTTCGTCTTCGGTCGGGGTTGAACTATCCGACAACACAGGAGTAAAAACAGCTACATCTTGCTCGATGCTTGTTCCATCAAGTCCGTTGTATCTCCCTTTGACAGCAGGGTTGTGATACCAAGCGACAATGGTTTCCTTGCCAATGCTATTGTCATGGCGTTCGGTAGTTACGATTAAAGTTAAAATACTCAACAGGAAATCTGCAAGATTTACCTCTGTAATTTTCTACAAGGCTCTTTTGTTTACCGAAAGGGCGTTGTTGCCCACACGAAACATTTCGCTATCATCGATGCTTGAATCGTCACGGATTAACTCAATAAGCCGCTTTACCAGTTTTTCGTGTTCTCGTGTGGTTTCCCGAATATCTATGTAATCAACGCAAAAGGAAGTCATCATTTGCAACTTGGCAGGGTAGTTCTCTGTCAAGTTTTTCTTAAATGAAGAAATAACATTTTCATTATTAAATTTTAAGTCTTCGCCGATGCTCCCGTCGCATTTTTTGAAATTTGTTGTATATGTTTCAAACGAGCTTCCCGCTGGCTTTACAGCATCTGGGTGAACAATTTGAAGCAACGCAAATAAAACTTCCTCGTTGTGAAAGATGTCGGTAATGCCTTTGGTACGTTGTCGTTGAGAAACAGTATTCCTTCGTGAAAGTAGTAATTGATTGAAAAAAGTGCCTCCGCAGAGGCGTGGTACACCCTCTTTTGTCATCAGATTTGCCTCCGTAGATAACTTTTAACCTTATCAACGCTATCAACCTTAACTCGTATTGACATCAACCTTATCAAGAATTGGATAGTTCCTGTGGCAATCACAGGGACAAGGCACAAGCCCCTGTGAGAAATCATAGGGGCTTTTTTTGTTGCGCGCTCACACACAAACGCATATCAAAACCCATTAAAACATTATAACACGCAAATCAAAAAATGTCAATCCAACGGAGGAAAAAGAGATGCCAACGCAAGAACGCGCCCGACCGCCGCCTGTGCAGTCACCACGGAACCCATTACCCCAAGGCTCGGACGAGCTACAAAAAAATCTAAGGAGGAAAACAAAAATGAAAAATTACCAATCCCTGTATTACAAGAACTATTTTGCACAGAACGCAGATGGCGAGTACATCCCCGTCAACCGTAAGGATTGCTTCGCTCCCGGCGAAACGCCTACACCGGACAACCCTTTTCGACAGAGGTGGTTCTACGACCCCGAAGCGGGATATGCCGTAAGGCTTGAACGCAATCAGCGTGGCGAGGATACATACCTCATGAACTCAGCTTCCATGAAAAAGGGAGAGCGGCAACGTGTTAAACGCAACGAAATGATTGAACTTGACTGTCCCCGATATGATGAAACAGGCGAAGAGGGCTACATCGAGCTTGAGGACGAAACCGCCGATGTTGCCAAGATTATCGAGGATGCGGAATCCCTCGCTACTCTCATCGCTGCATATAAGCGGCTTGACCCATCAGACCAGTTGCTGTTTCGGCTTATGAGTACCAAAGCAAAGAAAACGGTCACCGCCGAAAAAATGGGAATGACCCTCGATGGCGTGTATTACCGCGAGAAGCGGCTACGCAAAATCCTGCGTTCCGATCCCACATTAAAAGATGTTTTGAAATTTCTTGACTAAAACACTACGGATTTCGCCCCCTCGCTGTCCTTTCGTAAGTGAGGGGGCGACCCCATCATTCAAAATCGGAGGTAAACCGTAATGCAAACAAGCGAAAATATCCTGTTTGCGGACAGTAGAGGCCGCGAACAAAATGAAGAACTCATCGGCGTTTTGAATGCCATTGCCATCGTGAGCAAAAGACTCGCGGGGCGACTGGCAGCACTTGAACACCGAAGAGAAGAAAAATCGAGAGGAGGAAAAATCTATGTCACCAGACAAAGCGCAGCAACTCGGCAATGACCTCGCTTGCCTTGCGG
>JAAYFA010000309.1 GCA_012728445.1 Clostridiales bacterium
ACCCATAAACACAAAATCGCAAGTTTTCGCCAAGGCTTTTTCCACAATGGCCGGCTCAAAACTCCTGCCACCGCCGATAAGAGGGACACGGATTGCCTTTTTGCCCAGCACAAATCCGACCTTGCCGCTTTTTGTTGCCCTTGCCATTCTCAGCAACGTACACAAGGGCAGTGCAATACCTTTCTTCTGCCCCGTTTCGGGGGTATCTCTAATTCCAGCGGTTTCGTTCCAAGCGCCCGCCAAAACTTCTATCGCATCCGCTCCGGCTTCTTGCATTTTGTAAGAATAATACAAACCCTCGCCTAATTTTATGCCGGCATCCTTGCCGATTTCCAAAACCGATACTTTTACAATAACGGGGAAGTCTGCGCCGCAGAGCTTTTTCGTTTTCGAAATAATATTCGTCACAAACCGAATGCGCTTTTCTTTGGATCCGCCGTATTCGTCACTTCTGATATTGGCTTGTGAAGATAAAAACTGTTGGCAAAGGTAGTAGCCACAGGCGTGAATTTCCACCCCGTCATAACCGACTTTTTTTGCTCTGCGCGCCGCCTCGGCGTATTTATCTTCTATCGCTTCAATTTCATCAACTGTGAGTGCCTTTGGCGTGACGCCGCTGAGCCCCATCATAAACGAGAACGGCATGGCAACCGCCGACGGGCCGACAGGCTGAGCACCGATCACATCCGGCTTTGCGCCCCGCCACGTGTGGCTGAGCTGTAACATAACCTTCGTGCCATATGTGTGCACTGCTTCCGTCACTTGCCGATGGCCTTGTATGCAGTCATCCGTGTCCATACGCAGCATATCGGGTGTGTTAAGCCCCAAAGGTGTGTCGACACAGGTTACTTCGACGATAATCAGCCCCGCTCCGCCTTTTGCCCTTTGCTCGTAGTGGTTGACAATCGCCGCGTTTACCCGGCCGCCGTCCGACATATTGGTACCCATGGCCGGCATAACGGCGCGGTTTTTGATTGCAAGCTTGCCGATGAAGCCTTTGTTGAATAGGTATTTCATAGAAGTGGGTGAACCTTCTTTCATAACACGCATTCCAACAACACATACTTGTATTTTGAATCGATGCCTTCGGAACCGTATTTGCCTGTAATTTTACCTTCGCGAATCAGCGCGCCGACTGCTGTTGCATGTTTTTTGTTGACATTTTTTATGATGGTGTGTATCATCGCGAGCCCCAAACCCTTGTGCTTTTTTGAAACGCCCATATACAGCATGATATAATTCGCGCTTCTGATTTTCTTAAGCATCACTTTTATATAGGTGAACAAGCCAATCTTGCCGTACAAAATATTGCCGTAGTCCGGTGTCCCGATGAAAAAGCCGACCGGTTCATCTTTATAGTAAGCCATCTTGACCATAGACAAGTCCAGGATATATTTGAAGCTTTCAAAATGCTTTACAAAGTCCTCTTCCGCAATGCTTTTAAAAATCGGGAAGTCGCTGTAAAGTTCGATTAAGAGCTTGTAAATTTCCCGGATTGTTCGGTTCCAACTCTTCAAGGAAGGCGTTACAATTTTATAATCGTTCTGGGTAAACCGCTTGTATCTGGCCTCGCTCTTTTTGTTTTTATACCCGAAGAGCGGCTGACGGGTGTAGGTGTTAGAAGCGTATTCTTCGCAAACCGCAAAACCGTTATCCTCAAACAACCTCAAGTAGTATTCTTTGTTGTACGGTTCGGATACATAGGGGCGCTTTTCAAACTTGTTCACCTTTAAGCGGTACTTAACCCAAAAGCTCGCATCCACCGGTCCCAGAACGCGCTCAAGCCCTTGTTCGCCTGCATAACTTTTGACTGCGTCAAACAAGACCGCCGCGCACTCAAAGCTTTCGACGCATTCAAAAAAACCGGCATAGGCGGTGTTGTCGTTTGGGTAAACGGTGACAACGCACCTGGCAGCCGGTTCATCATCCTTGTATACCAAAAATTTGGTCAGTTCAAAATACTTGCTCAAAACATGATGGGACAGGAGAAGCTCTTTTTCTTCTTTTTCGTTTTGAACCAGTGTTTTTTTTGAATACAAAAGTTTTGGCAGTTTTAAGAAGTCATTAACATACTTTGCTTCATCTGTAAAACGGATAAGCTTAACCATCGCTCTTCCTCACCACTTCAATTTTACCGGTACCGCCGTCCATCTTCACCACATCACCGGTTTTTAGAATATTGCTTATGTTTTTTACACCGACAATGGAAGGGATATTGAGCTCCCTTGAAATAATCGCCGTGTGCGACAGTAACGAACCTTTTTCCGTAATAATTCCTTTTGCAAGCGTGATGAGGAAAACCCAGCCGGGGTCTGTCATTTTTGTCACAAGAATTTTATCCTTAGCTTCCACGGTGCCTTTGGGGTTTTCAATCATCAGCACTTCGCCTTCGACAATGCCGTTTGAGCAAGGAATCCCCGACAAGTCTTCTTCACTCGTCGTTATTTTATCCGAATTGATGGCCGTATGGCTCTTGTTAAAGACTTCGCCACTGAATTCAAGGCGCGAATATGCCGGTATTTTCCCGTACAGTTCGTATGCACGCTTTCTGCCGGCAATTGTGTTTTTGAAATCTCTGCTAACGTTGTTTTCAAAAACCTCGCTTGTATACAAATAGAAAACATCTTTCTCATGTTCTATTTGACCCGCATCATGCATGTTTTTGCCTATCGCCAAAAATAGTTTGCGGACGATCCCATATACTCTGCTGCGATTGAGCCTTGAAATCTCCCGATTGCTTATGCCGAGCATAGCCTTTTTGCTGTAGAAATCGATTAGCTTTTTATTGATGAAGCCACACTCGCAGTTTAGCTCAGCAAACTCATCGGAGGCGTTAATGGAAATGGCAATATCTTTTAGCCTGTTATAATCGTCGCTGTATTCCAAAATTTTATTAACCAAAAGGATCGGCGACGTCCGGAAAGTTTCGCTCTCAAGCTTTAACTCCTCGAGTAAGCGGTCACCATAGTCTTCAATATATGCCGTCGCTTTTTCGGCAAATTCACTGACGGTCGTGTTGAAGTATTCCAGAGCCTCTTCGTTTGTCACCAAGCGTTTCAAATCATCTAAACAACCGCTTTCCACCGCGAGAGCCGACAAGGCAAGGAGCGCCTTAATCGGTTTCATGCTCTCAATATTTGAAACGCCGGTGATATACTCATTGGTGTGGGACTCATAGTTTTCTATCTTGAGTTTTTTAAACTTATTTTTCAGCAGACCGGTAAAAACAAAAGCGTAGATATCATTGAGCAACGTTATATCCCAGTTGTTCAGCACCTTTGTCGATGTTTGATTGTATAAGGCTATCAGCTCGGCATTTGTCAAACCGGGTTTGTAGCCGGCATTGAAAGATTCTTTGACCTCGATGAAATCAGCATTCAGCTTATTCATCCCCCGCTGGACATGAAACGCTTCGTGGATGCAGTTAAAATATATTCTCACGTTTTGGAAAGCAGAAATTTCTTTTTTATAGGCTTTGTGTTCCTTGTTGGTGACGCCCATCATATCCTGCCAGACGGGGATAATCTTTTTGCTCAGCGGTAAAAAATTGAGAACCGCATACCAGTTGCTGATTTTATAATACATTCTGCCGTTTGCGCTGCCGACCATGTTGCGCAAATCCTTGTCGTAACCCTTTAACAACTTCTCGTTTTTCAGGCAACGGGAAGCAAGGCCGCGGAACACTTGGTAATATGCCTCGCAAACAAAAGAATCGGTGAGCGGCAGTGAAACACCGGGGTAGCTTTCCACAATATTGCTGTTGTCTAAAATTAAAACATTCTTGTCCGACAGCGACGTAATAGGCCTTGCCTGCAACAAAAAGAGTTTTTCATTTTTGATGGCAAATTCGATGTCGAGATATTCGCCAAGCAAAGGCTTTAAACGATTTGCGTTTTTAATCAGTTCATTGACGGTTTCGACCCCAAGCAAAGGAGCCCCGCCCTGGCTTTCGTAATAATAGATTTGGTCGGTCAAGTTGTAATAATAAGAGGTGGACGGAACTTTGTCATTGACCACATTTTCCCCGACACCCTCCCCCACAACAATGACACTTTCATTGAGGAGCCCTTGGGGGTTTGCCGTAAAGAGGATACCCGAAAGGTCCGGCTCCGTCATCACTTGAATAATGATATTCATCTTTAAAGCCGAAAGAGGAATACTCTTTTCGTGGCAATATTTCAAGACATTGAGTCCATAAAGCGAAGCGTAGCACTGAGCGACACTTCGAGCGAGCCCCTTTTTTTCTACCGACAAAAATGTGGCAAACTGGCCGGCAAACGAAGCGTCAGCCCCGTCCTCTGCGGTACAGGAGGAACGAACAGAAAACTTTTCGACCCCTTTTAAACGTTTGTGCGTTTCATCGAGAATGTCCCGACCAAAGTCATCTCTATGGTGTAGTATTTCAACCGTTTTTTTTAGTTCGCTACTGGCTTTGGCAACGCTCGCCTCGTTCTCAAAATCGATGCCGGCTAAAATTTTTTCGTCCGACATCGATTCGGTGTTTAATAGTTGCCGGAAATATG
>JAAYFA010000220.1 GCA_012728445.1 Clostridiales bacterium
GCCTAGTAACGATGGGGGTAAATACGACTCCACCAAAACCCAGCGCCGCAACAATCAGCCCGGTGACCATGCCTCTTTTTTCGGGGAACCATTTTTGAGCCACAGCGATTGTGGTCGAATACGTAAAGCCCATCCCGACGCCGCCCATAAAGCCGTAAGTCAGCCATAAAAGACGGGGAGCCGCCGATGTGACGAAGGAGGCGAAAAAAAATCCGGCGCTAAGGATAATGCCGCCCAGTATAATGATTTTTTGCGTGCCGAATTTTGCGGCAAGCTTACCGCCAAGGACACTACCAATGGTAAGGGTTGCTAAAAGAAACGAGAAGGTCAGCCCTGCCGCAGCGTTGTCACCGCCGAAGATGCTTGTTGCGATGCCTGTTTGAAAAACGCTCCAAATGTATGCCACACCAAGGCACAGTTGAACAGCAATGGATGCTAAAACGGGAATGATACGATTGTAGCCGGTCTTTTTCAAATTAAATCCTCCTAAAAAAATGAAGCCTTTACTGCTTTGCGGTAAAGGCTATGTGCATAATTCTTGAAGATATTACGCACAATGCTGGGTCGTAAAAACATTTAAACATAAACCCAAGTTATATTAGCATGTCAAATTATGGTTGTCAATGTAAAATAAAAAAACGATAAAATCTCGGTTCAATATTACTTTGATTTGACAAGTTCAATGAACCGGTAAAGAATTGAATGTTCAAAATCCGGCTGTACGATGGGGTCATGAAAAACAAAAACGCGCAACAGGTAAACGACAAGCAACAGAATGATTGCGGCTATGCCGATAACGCTTAGCATCTTTTTGCTGATATGAAAGTTGAAAACGCCACTGTGCAAAAATAAAAATATCAGCGGTATTGCCAGCCAAAACAAGGGATGTGCGGCGAAGGCTGCGTGAATATCACCGTGTAGTATTGCCATGTGCGCGCGTGCCATGCCACAGCTCGGGCAAGAGATACCAAAGAACCGTTTCGTGGGGCAACCGAGGGTTGTCATGTAAAACCAAGCAAAGGCCGCTATCCCTGCGTGTAACAGAATAATAAAAAACACACTATGCTTGAAAGACTTCTTCATCCGCTTAAATATCCTGTTTGAGCGGGTAACCGTTCCCATCTGTGTTGATGGTTCCGGTGAGTAGCTGTACCCCTTCTACAATGGCCCAAACTTGCACAGCGACTGCGCTTAAACCACAAGTGAGAAAGGAAGCAAGCAAAGTGAGCAACAGCTGGGTAACGCCCTTGTTCGTATAGCCCAAATAAAAGTTGTGAATGCCTAAGGTGCCGAGGAAGAAGGCAAGTAAGGCTGCAACGAGTTTTGACCGCTGTTGTGCATCTTGCGGCGCAACGTTTTGTGGTGCGGCAAAGAACACACCGCACCGCACGCACATGACTGCGTTTTCATCGGTGGGGTTGGCACAGCTTGGGCAGAACTTATTGCCGATGCCCGCCGGCACCCCACATTTTGTACAGATATAATTGTCCGGTTTTAACGGAGTCCCGCAGTTTCTGCAATACATCAATAATCATCCTTTAATCGGTTCAAGATTAAACCGGTATTCTTCGTAATTGTGCAATCAAATCGAAAACGGCAGCCACATAATCGGCGACAGTTTTTTGATTGCCGTCTGCAAGAGTTGTCGGGTGGAGCGTCATGCCTTTGTCCCCGGCGGCCATAAACTGTGGATGTGCCGCGTCGGTCCAAACGGTGGGCTGTTCTTCTTGTTCCAACAGCCAAAAGATAAAGTCATTAAATTCGGAGTCGTAGAAGGTCCCGATATGCGCTACCTCTCTGAAAAACCAAACTTGTTCCGGGAACATGCAGGTGGAAGCATCAATAACGCGATCGGGGGAAATATAGTTTTTACCGTTGCAGTCATTTGCTTGAATATAGTCTTCCGACAATGTTTCACCGAGTAAGGCCACCGTTGCGCCCGCACTGGTGCAAACAGTTTCAATCAGACCGTCACCGTGTTTGATAGCGGAAGGGAAGGCCGGAATCAAAGCGTCCTCATAGTGAGAGGTGAAGAATACTTTGACGCCGCTGCGCATCGCATCTTCGATGATCTCTTGGCGTTTTTGGCGCACATTGTAATGAAAATCATCAATCCTCGCAACCAATGTGGCATATTTCGCGTCGCCAATCAGGTCGCTTTTTGCTTGCTCGTAAGAATCCTCACGCACGAGTGCCCACATGCCCGGCATGGTGCCCATGGTGTCCACCATAACCTCTTTTATCACCCTGTCTTTTAGGGCGTAGAGCATTCCATTGAGGAAATCGACGATCCTTTCAAGCAAACCCAGTTGGTCGAGAATCTCCACAACTGCGTCCAAGGCATAGTCCAAGTTCTTATCGGAATTGACATTGAGGCGCAGATAGTGTTTTAAAGCGGTCTTGTCAATCGTAATCTGCCCCGTGAGGATTTCACTTGCCGAAATCGAACCGGAAAAAACGGAGGAAAGGAAAAGGCAACTGTCCACATCATCATAGCCAAACTGTGCTAAATAGGCGAGTGTCAGCGCCCCGCCAAGGCTGCAAGCCGTTAGGTCAACCTTGCTGTGCCCCGTTTCTGCCTTCGCTCTTTGTATCATACGGTTAAGTTCTTTCGCATGTTCCAATGGGTCTAGGCGCCAGTCATAATTAAAGTAGTAAACATGGTCCGCACCGAGTCTGTCGCAGGCTGAGCGGAGCAGACCGATCACGTTTTTCCCTTCGCTGTTTATGTAGTCCGGGTAGTGCGCCATAGAAAGCGGAAAGGTTGTCGTCGTCAAAACGTACTTTGAATTGCCGTCGGCGTCACAGGCGGACGCCTCAAGAATTTTATTGGCCAAGGGTACGAGCCGGTCACCCAGCTTGTTCCAGTCGAGCGAAACTGCCGAGGCCGCTAAGCCCATAACGGCTTCCACCGCAAGTTCCCCGAAGTCTATAGCCGGCGGCCAAGCTTCTATTTCATTAGGCGTACCGGCGTCCTTATCCATCGGGAAACCGTTCATGCCGCCCACGACCACAAGCGGCGTGTGTCCGCAGTTGCAGCCTTGAGCCGCAAAAGCGGGGACAATACTCAGGCAAACCAAAACCAGTGCGAGGAGAAAGCTCGTGAACTTTTTCATGACAAAAACCCTTTCATATTTAAGTTAAAATGCTCTAAATAATAACTTTTTACTTATCCGATACGGCCTTAAAGCCCTTGAAAACATTTGTCATTAACTTTCCAAACATCCATATCGAAGTGGGCGAAGAAGTTTCTTTCAAAGTGGCGGCACCGGCCTCAAGCGGATAGATGGTTTTACCGCCATCGTCGGTTGCAAAGAACTGGGGATACAGCGGATTGCTGAAAACCGTCGGTTGTTCCTCTTGCTCCATTAGCCAAAACACAAACTCATTGTATTCGGAGTCGTAGGGGCAGCCGACATGCCTGAGGTTTTTGAAAAACCAAACTTTATCGGGCAAAAAACATGTTGATGCATCGATGGCGCTGTCGGGCGATAAAAAGTTTCCGCCGGCAGAATAATTTTGTCCGGCGCCATCCGTCAGCCACTTGCCTATCGGTGCGCAATTTGCCCCGCCGCTTGTGCAGTAGGTGTCGAGTACGCCATCACCCGTTTCGTCGGCGGATTCAAACAGGGGGATCGCCGGGGTATTGTAATGCGAAACGATGGCAACCTTAACACCGGCGTCCATTGCGTTTTGTAGTATCTCCGCGGTCTTCAGGCGAACATTGTAATGAAAAAAGTCTATTTTTTCTATCAGTAGAGCATGCTCTTGCGGGTCCAGCAAATTTTGTTTGGCCACTTCGTAAGCGTCCGGGCGCATCGCAGCCCATATGCACGGCATGGTCGCGAAAATATCGATTACAAGCTCATTGGCAAGTCTGTCGCCAAGTGAATCAATGCCGTTATTCAAGAGTTTTAAAACTTGTCCAAATAATCCTACATAATCCAGAACGTCCAAAATCACGGTAATCGGGTTCTTTGAGCCGTCTTCGGTTTTTAGCATCTGCTTCAAATAACGCATCGTCGCTGAAGGACCAACTTCAATTCTGCCCGTCATGCATTCACTGGCAACATAAGCGCCCGATAGCATTGGGGAAAGAAAAATGCAACTTTCCAAATCGTCGGTTCCGTAAACGGCTATATATGCCAAAATTTGTGCGGCACCGAGGCTGCAGGCGGCTATGTCGACCTTGCTGTGCCTTGTTTCGGCTTTCACATTTTCAATATATAAATTCAAATCTGCGGCATTGGCAAGGGGGTCCGCGCGCCAGTCATAGTTGAAAAAATAGGTGTGGTCCGCGCCCAATTTGTCACAGGCGGTGTGCAGCAGACCAAACTCATTGCCGCCGGAAGCTAAATCGGGGTAGCTTGCCAAAGACTCGGGAAAGGTTGCGGTTGTAACATTGTATTTTGATGTTCCGTCGGGTGCAAACGCAACAGGTTCCAATAAGTCGTTTGCCAGTGGGATGAAAGCGTCACCGAACTTGTTCCAGTCCCGGAACACAGCTGCGGCCAACAGACCGCCAACGGTTTTTAAAGCGATTGAAGTAATATCCAATTCCGGAACGAAAACCTGCGTTTCATTCTCGCTGCCTCGGTCAAGAACCAGCGGGAAAGTATTCATGCCGCTGACAAGAATCATCGGCGTTTTTCCACAGTCGCAATCTTGTACGGCAAAGGCCGGCACAACGCCGAGAGTTGCCATAATCAGCGCCAAAATAATGCTAAAAAAGTTTTTCATAAATTGCACCTCGATCAGTTGTTTCGGTTACCGTAGGGACGCCATACATGGCGTTCCTACAAAACGGCCATTGTTTCAAAGCATACCCATCCGTTGAGCTCATGCCTTTTGATTACGTTAAAGCCATATTCTTCGAACGCTGCGAGGACATCGTCCTCCCGTAGGTCAATGATGCCCGACGCAATAAAAACGCCGCCGGGGTTTAAATATTTTTGGACATCCTTGCAAAACTGAATGATGACATCCGCAACGATATTAAAAACAACAATGTCAAACCTGCCCGTTACCCGGTCAGCCAGATTGCCGTTGAACACTGTATAACGTGGTTCTTCAAAACCGTTTAAGCGACCATTTTCTCGTGCTGTTTTAACGGCTAGTTTGTCAATATCAACGCCGACCGCACTCTTTGCGCCCAAAAGTAGCGCCGCAACGGATAAAATGCCGCTGCCGCAGCCAATGTCCAGCACCGTGCTGTCTTGCCCTACATACGGTTCCATTGCTTCCAAACACAAACTGGTGCTTTCGTGCCCGCCGTTGCCGAAAGCGTGGCCGGGCTCAATGCTGAAAACAATCCGGCCCTCCGGGTTCACGACATCCTCCCACACGGGGCGGATAAGCAGTCGCTTGCCAATGGGGATTGGTTTAAAATATGCCTTCCAGTTGTTTTCCCAATCCTCATTCTTGCAAATTTTGCTCGCGATTTCATGCTTGATGTTTTCTGCCGTATATCTCTCCGACAGGAAGGCGACTGCCTCCGCCGGGGCTTCCTCCGGCGATATATAAACATGAATAAGACCCTTTGAAGAGTCTTTGCTCAGCAGCGCTTCGTCAATCAGGTCCACATGGGCGATCGTGCGGATTTCCGCATGCAGCGTTCGATAATCTTCAATGTAAATGCCATACGGCACGGTCATGTGCGCAATATCACCCGCGGCGTCAAGTTGTGCGGCGTCGACGGTGATGATGATTTCGGTCCAGTTCATAGTACTCCTTCATAATCGAGAAATGAGCTGATTGTAAACGCGGCAAGAGCAGAGCCCTTGCCCTACAAGGTATGGCTAATACTTGTTGTGCACATCTTCGGCGGCAAGAGCAGAGCCTTTGCCCTGCAAGATATGGCTAATACTTGTTGTGCACATCCTCGGCAAAACAAAGCAAATCTTTAATCTCTAAAACCTTGCCGTCGTCAAGTACGGCTTTGCCGCTCATTTTGCCAAAAACCTGGTGTTGGTCCGTTACGATGATGCCCAGCGATGTTTTGGCAGCCCTATCAATAACGGGGATAAAGTCCATCTCAAAACGCTTGTCGCTTGACGAAAAGGTCCATGGCTTCGTGTAGCTGTCCTTGGGGATGTTAAAAGTGATGTCATCGAGTTTGTGGGCGACACCGTCATAAAACAAAATATTTTCGGTAGCGGCGGCCGTATTACCAAAGCCGTAGCCGATGTTGAAACCGAAAGGTTTGCCCTCCACAATGCCGTTGCCGGAACCCCAGTACCAAGTGTTTTCGTAAGTCCAAACGCCGCGTCCCCAGTCCAGGGTGCCAAAGTCAGTTTCCGGATTAAAAACATATTCTTTTCCGGCGAAGTTCACTTTGCCGCTTGCCCGCATGCAGTTAATTTTTTGGTTGTAATAAAAAGCCGTCTTTTTTTCCGACCAAGGTGTAGCGATAACCATGCTGTCTGCATCCGGCTGCTCTAAATTGATGTCGCAAGTGAGTGTCTTGCCCAGGGCAAACTCCCTGAATTCGCATTTTATATTGCGGTTGCCGGGGGATACAATATGGTCGATATCAAGTTTTTTGTCATGGTAGTGCACATTGCCCTGTGAGGATGTAGGGAGGCGCAGTTTGCCAAGTGTCAGCGGTTTGATGATGGTGTTTGTAATCTCTTTTGGTTTGGTAAAATCAAACAGCGTGACGGACTGGAGCCCAATATAACCGATGTCGGAAACCGTCAGGGCAATACCGAAATCTTCGGCAAGGACGATGTAATAATCCCATTCTTTAATCCGGAATTTTGACGCCTTGACCAAGTTTCGGTCATAAATTTGCACGGGCTTTCTTGACCAGCCCGGTTCGCGAAGACTGCCATCCTTGTTCAGTAAAGGCTGTACGGTTGTTACTTCGTGATTGCGCATAATACTTCCTCCCTGTCGTTTTAGTCGTTTTAATTCTATTTTTTGTCCATTAAATTAGCCTTCGGCTCCGAAGAGGCCCCTCTTGCGTGGTTATAAAGCTTTCTGTTGTCGAGCGACCACTGGCGCACGGTGAACTCGCCACCATCAACCGCTTCGACAGCTTGCGCAATGGCGTAAATCCTCGCATCCATCATGTCCAACTGTGCCAATATTTCTGCCTCCAAAAACATCGGGCGAACAGCTGCGCCAAATTCAGGCTCGCCGTGGTGCGATATAATCATATGTTCCAGTAACATCATTAGTTCTTTCGGGGTGCCGAGTTTGCTGCCTATGCGCTCAACCGCCATCGCGCCGCGCACAAGGTGACCGACCAAATTGCCGTCGGTTGTGTAGCCGGAGACAATACCCGTATCCTCAACTTCAAATTCCTGCGTCTTGGCTATGTCGTGCAAAACAACACCGGCAAACAGCAAATCATGGTCAACAAAGGGGTAGATTTTACAAAGCCCTTGCGCGAGGCGCAGGATAGAAAGCGTATGGTATAAAAGCCCGCCCCGCATCGCATGGTGTAATTTAAACGCCGCGGGCCAATACAGCAGTTTGTCCTTGCGCTCATCCAGTATAGCGGTGATAAGCTGCTTTAAAGGTTCGTCTTTAAAGCTGTTGACAACCGTATATATTTCGGCAAGCATGGCTTCACCGGAGTATTCCGCACCGGGAACAAAGTCGTTGATGTCGACTTCATCCGACTCAACAACGGGACGAATTTTTTCAACTCGCAGTTGTTCAATGCCGTTATACTCATTGAGCGTTCCTCTGACACGAATCAGTTGGCCCGCAGCATACTTCGCGTGCAAATCTTCCTTGTAATCCCAGAATTTTGCGGTCATTTCGCCGTGTGCGTCGGTCAGCACCAAATCAAGGTAGGGCAGACCTTTTGCGGTTACCTTTTTTTCAAGCGACTTAATAATACAAAAGCCTTCGACGCCTCCGGCTTTATTGATAGGGGTTAGGTTCATTATGTGATGGTTCCTTTCCTGCGTTGAAAGAAAATCCTTTTGAGTATTCCTTCAAACTGTTTTTAGAATTTATCCTCATGATTATAAAATATAATACCATATAAGTGAAAATAAAACAACGAAAATGCAGGTAAAACACTTGACTTTTCTCTGGAAATATTTATACTTACAGTAGCAACTCGGGGCGGGGTTTAATTCCCCACCGGCGGTGTTACTGTACGGCGAAAGCCCTTGTAACGATAGCCCGCGAGCCTTTAAGGAGGCTGATCCGGTGTAATTCCGGAGCCGACGGTATAGTCCGGATGAGAGAGTAGCGCATATAAATGCGTATGCCGCCCTGTGATTTTTTCACGGGGCGTTATTTTTTTAAGGAGAGTTTTTGATGATTAACAAACGCAAGGACAATGTACTGAAAATGGTGCAAACGGCCATGCTCGTCGCCATCTCGATTGTGTCGCTTTATGTGGTTCCCTTGTGGTCCATATTTCCTTCTTCGCCTTTCTTGCAGTACGACATGGCGGATGTCCCCGTGCTGATCGGCACCTTGCTGTTTGGACCCGGGACAGGCTTATTAATCTTGGGCCTCGTGAGCGTTATCCAAGGCTTGACAATCAGCGCCGCCAGTGGCTGGGTAGGGATTGTGATGCATTTTTGTGCATCGGGCGCGCTCGTGCTCCTAGCCGGTATTTTCTATAAAAAAAAGAAAACCTTTTGGCCGCTGATTGCGGGCTTGGTACTCGGTTCTCTTTCCATGACGGCTTTGATGGTTCCGCTGAATCTTTTCTTCACCGTGCGCTTTTTCGGTGTACCTTATGAAGCGGTGAAAGATATGCTGATACCGGTGATCATTCCCTTCAACCTCATTAAAGGCGGCTTGAACTCCGCTATTGCGGCCGCTGTGTTTTTTCCGGTTAAAAACATACTGGAAAGGACAAATTTGTTGCAAAAAAACACGACTTGCCGGCAATACTAATCCCTCATTAAAACCCACCGAACCCCTCGGGGCAAAACCCATATATCGAAGGTTTATGCTTGAGTTGTTAGAGGTTTTACAACCGGGATTAGTATAAGAATGAACAGAATTTAAACTTTTTTTTTTGCGCTTGACAACTATCGTAAAAAGCGGTAATATAAAGGCACAAATTAAATATTTCCTTATTAAGAGTGGCTGAGGGTGCAGGCCCGAAGAAGCCCGGCAACCTGTGAAGCTTTACACCTTTACAAGGTGCCAAATCCTGCGGTAATAACCGGAAGATAAGGTGTTCAAAACGCCGCGGTTAAGCCTGCGAGCGTTATTTTTTTATAGAAAAAGGAGAAGATTATGGCCAGACATCTATTTACATCCGAATCTGTAACACAGGGGCATCCGGATAAAATTTGCGACCAAATTTCCGATGCCGTACTGGACGCTATCATGGCGCAAGACAAAATGGGCAGGGTTGCCTGCGAGTGCACCTGCACCACGGGCATGGTGTTCGTTATGGGCGAAATTTCAACAACTTGTTATGTGGACATCCCAAAGCTTGTCCGCGAAGTAATATGCGAAATCGGTTACGATAGTGCGGAAAAAGGCTTTGACGGCAACACGTGCGCAATCCTTACCGCTGTTGACGAACAATCGTGCGACATCGCCTTAGGTGTGGACAGATGCGGCGCCGGTGACCAAGGCATGATGTTTGGCTTTGCTTGTGACGAAACGCCGGAGCTCATGCCCCTGCCGATATCGCTTGCGCACAAACTTGTACGCCAAATGACCGAAAAACGCAAAGACGGCACGCTCGATTACCTCAGAGCAGACGGTAAATCTCAGGTTACGGTTGAGTATGATGAAAACGACAAGCCGATGCGTATTGACACCATTGTTATCTCTTCCCAGCACAGTGCTGATGTGGAGATGGACGTTATCCGCAAAGATATTATTGAACATGTTATTATGCCCATCGTTCCGGCAGATCTTTTTGACGATAAAACCATCATTTATGTCAACCCGACCGGCCGTTTTGTCACGGGTGGACCGCAGGGCGACAGCGGCTTGACAGGGCGCAAAATCATCGTTGACACCTACGGCGGGTATTCCAGGCATGGCGGCGGCGCCTTCTCCGGCAAAGACCCGACAAAGGTTGACCGTTCGGCAGCGTATGCGGCAAGATACATCGCGAAAAACGTTGTTGCCGCCGGGCTTGCCAAAAAGTGCGAAGTGGAATTAGCGTATGCAATCGGCGTAGCTTGCCCCGTGTCCGTCATGGCGGAAACGTTTGGTACGGGCGTCATTTCGGACGATACCTTGAGCTGCATCATTTCGGAACTCTTTGACTTGCGCCCGGCCGCAATTATCGAAACACTTGACCTACGTCGCCCCATTTACCGCCAGCTTGCGGCTTTGGGCCATGTAGGCAGAACAGACATTGACCTCACTTGGGAAAAGACGGACAGAGTTGACGATTTACGCAAGGCAGCGGGTATCGACAACCTGTAGAGCGAAAACCATTTATAATCAAGAGCCTGCCAAAAGCTTTTTTGGCGGGCTCTGCTTTTTCTTGATACTTGTCCGGCAATAGGGTACAATAACATCAAAATATAAGAATAATAAAATGGGGTATCGTATGTTTTCTAAAGAACTTGAAAAAATTCTGCTGACGGTGCAAAAACCGGGGCGGTACACCGGCGGGGAACTCAACAGCGTTGTTAAAAATAAAGACGACGTTGCGATTCGCTACGCCTTTTGCTTTCCGGACACTTACGAAATCGGCATGTCGCACCTCGGTATGAAGATTCTCTATTCACTCGCCAACGCTCGGGAAGACACCTGGTGTGAGCGGGTGTTTGCCCCGTGGGTAGATATGGAAGAAAAGATGCGGCAACAGGGCATCCCACTCTATGCGCTCGAAAGCGGCGACGCCATCGCTGATTTTGATCTGATTGGTTTCACCCTTCAATATGAGCTGAGCTATACCAATGTTTTGAATATGCTCGATTTAGCCGGTTTGCCGGTAAAGGCGCAAGACAGGACGGCGCTAACGCCTTTGGTTATCGGCGGCGGTTCATGCGTTTGCAACAGTGAGCCGATAGCGGCGTTTTTTGATATTCTCTTGCCCGGCGAGGGGGAGGAGGTCTCAGAGGACATGATCGACCTTCTCAAAGAACACAAGCAAAAAGGCTCCTCGAAAGCCGATTTTTTACTCGCCGCTTCGCAAATTCAGGGTGTCTATGTGCCTTCACTTTATGATGTAAGTTATAACGAGGATAATACCGTTGCGGCGGTTACGCCTTTGCAAAACGCACCCGCGAAGGTTGCAAAAAGGCTGGTTTCGGATTTAGACATGATGTTTGCTCCGGACAGTTTTGTTGTGCCGTTTTTGGAAGTCGTGCACGACCGGGTAACGGTCGAAATCTTTAGGGGCTGCATACGCGGTTGCCGTTTTTGCCAAGCAGGCTTTATATACCGCCCCATTCGGGAAAAATCGCCCGCCACCGTCAACGCCCAATGCCAAGCCTTGTGCGAAAGCACCGGGTATGACGAGGTGTCGCTGTGTTCTTTGAGCACGAGCGACTATACCGGGATTAGCGAACTTTTGCCAAGCCTCCTCGACTGGACGGTGGACGACAAGGTGAACATTGCACTGCCTTCCCTGCGGGTTGACAATTTTTCGGACGAGCTGATGGAACAGCTGACGAAGGTGCGCCGCAGTGGGCTTACTTTTGCGCCGGAGGCGGGAACGCAGCGACTCAGGGACGCCATTAACAAAAACGTTACCGAAGAAGAGGTGCTCAACACCGTTCGCAAGGCCTATGGCGGCGGCTGGATGGCGGTCAAACTTTATTTTATGATTGGTTTACCCACAGAAACGTTTGAAGATATTGACGGCATAGCGGACTTAGCCCAAAAAGTGGTTGATGAGTATTACAACAACCCCGACAGGGCCAAAGGGAAAAGCGTTGCCGTGGCGGTCAGCGTTGCAAGCTTTGTGCCGAAGCCTTTTACACCCTTCCAGTGGGAGGCGCAGGATACGGTTGAGTTAATTGAAGAAAAACAGCGTTATTTAAGAGATCACATCAAAACCCGTAAAATTAATGTCAGCCGTCACAACGCGCAAACAAGCTTTTTAGAAGGCGTTTTTGCCAGAGGCGACAGGCGACTCGCTCAGGTTATCGAGCTTGCATGGCGCAAGGGCTGCCGATTTGACGGCTGGGATGACCAGATGCGTATAGACTTGTGGCTAGAAGCCTTTGAAGAATGCGGCATTGCACCCGAATTTTATGCCAACCGCAAAAGGCCATTTGACGAAATCCTTCCTTGGGACCATATGGATTACGGTGTCAGCAAGACCTTTTTAATCGGTGAAAACAAAAAAGCGCACGCGAGCGACACCACGCCCAACTGCCGCGAAAATTGCTCCGGCTGTGGCGTTACCCGACTCAACGGAGGTGTTTGCGATGCGCTCAATTAGAGTTTGGTTTACAAAAAAAGACACGGCCAAATACACCTCACATCTGGATATGAACCGCTGTATGCTCCGCGCCGTCAACAGAGCCGGCTTGCCGGTTTGGTATACCGAGGGTTTTAACCCGCACCCCTATATAACATTTGCGTTACCCCTTTCCTTGGGTATTGAAAGTGAAGGCGAGCCTATGGATATGCGCATTGAAGGGGATATGGAAAACGATGAGGTGAAAAGCCGGCTCGCTAGCGTCATGCCGCGGGGGATGGACATAACCGCCGTGACCGATGTCACGGATAACGCAAAAACAATCTGCTATGCGGAATATGGGATGGATCTGGAATTCAACACGGCAAATGAGGCGGCCGATTTTTGTGAAAAGGCCAAGGCGTTGGTGCAAGAAGGCAGCTTGAAAGCAGAAAAAATCGGCAAACAAGGCCGCTATAAGGTGACAAAACAAGTGGTGCTCAAAGACTTGATTGTCGGCTTTACGGCCGAATGTGTTCAAGACCGGGTTGTCATTACCACGGTGCTATCCGCGGGCAGCAGTGCAAATTTGAACCCAAACCTGTTGCTGGACACGCTTATAAAAGAAACCGGGGCAAGAGTTGCCGTGATAAAAATTACAAGGAAAAGGCTGTTAAAAGCCGATTTTGGCGTTTTCAGCTAGGGATAAAGCGCAGTAAGCTAATTATTTTAATAAAATGCTTGAAACATCCATATGTTTGTGATACTATATCCAAGCATTTGTTTCCTTGCTGCGGCAATAGCTAGAGCAATGGGGTTTAATGTAATAACATTAAAGCTGATGTTCCTCTTTTGCGTATGCATTACGAACATCTGAATTCGGAGGAATAAGTAATGGACGCACTAAAATTAATCACGCAAGACCAAATCAAAGAAGAAGCCCCGCAAATCAGAATCGGCAACACCGTCAAGGTGCATGTCAAAATCCGTGAAGGCGAGCGGGAAAGAATTCAGATTTTTGAGGGCACTATCATTGCCCGCAACAACAGTGGCGTTTCCGAAACGTTTACCGTTCGTCGTGTTTCTTACGGCGTCGGCGTGGAAAGAGTCTTCCCGATTCATTCCCCCAACGTTGCGAAGGTCGAAAATGTCAGAATCGGTAAAGTTCGCAGAGCAAAACTCTACTATCTGCGCGACAGAGTCGGCAAGTCTGCCAAGGTAAAGCAAAAGCTCAGATGATCGCTTTTGCCGCAAAGTTTTTATGAACACCTCTAAGGGCAGACTCTAAGTCTGCCCTTTTGAGCATTTTCGAACAGAGTAAGAAGGCGAAAAAGTGCGAAAGATCAATGAATATTGGATTGAGTTTTCAAGGCCTCGGGCAGCCGAACCACCCGTTTCCAGGGGTTGGATGTTTTTTTACGAGTGGATAGATTCGGTGATGGGCGCAATCATCATTATATTTATTTTGTTTACTTTCCTATTCAGAGCGGTTGGTGTTGACGGCAAATCCATGCAGCCGACTCTGCAGAACGGGGACTGGCTTGCCATCTCCGGCATCAACTTTGAACCCCGCAGGGGCGACATTGTTGTTGTAACACAGCCAAATGATGTGCACGAACCTTTAATAAAGCGTATAATAGCCTTAGGTGGGGAAACGATTGACATTAACTTCGTCACGCATGAAATTAAAATAAACGGCGAGACGATTGACGAACCCTATATTGCCCAGCCCACACAGCGGAGTTTTGATGTAGAGTTCCCCTTAGCCATACCCGAAGGGTTTGTTTTTGTCATGGGGGATAACCGCAACAACTCCAAAGACAGCAGGGCCTCCGGTGTCGGCCTTATCGATCAAAGATATATCCTCGGGAAAACACGGTTCAGGATTTTTCCTTTCAATAGCTTCAAAATCAAAAACGCATCACCGACCTATACCGTTTAGCCCAAAACCGAACAAATCTTTAGAATTGAAGTGAACCTTATGTCCTTAATGCGTTTAAAAGGCAAGCTGGTCCAACTTGTTTATGACAGCATCTCAATCATTTACACAGCCGTCATTATTATCATGGTGGTGTTTACCTTCTTTTTCAGGATTGCCGGTGTAATAGGCCCATCCATGATGGATACGCTGAACAATGGCGACAAATTGGTGGTTTCGGCTTTTGTTAAGACGCCGCAACCGGGTGATATCATTATTATTACACAGCCCAACGCCTTTCACGAGCCCATTGTCAAGCGTATCGTCGCAATGCCCGGGCAAGAGGTCAATATCGACTTTTTAAAAGGGCTTGTATATGTTGACGGCAATATTCTTAAAGAGTTCTATGTAAAAGGCAACACAACGGATAAATTCGATCTCGACTTTCCCATGACGGTGCCGCCCGGCAGCGTATTTGTCATGGGCGACAACCGCAATCACTCGACGGATAGCCGCTCGAGTCAAATCGGGTTTGTCGATGAAGATTATATATTAGGCAAAGTGCTCGGCCGCATATACCCAAAGGGCAGCTGGTGGATACGCTAGTCCGCTGCCCCTGCTGAACAGGAGTGTTCTCATGAGCGACTTACAAAGGCAAAATGTGCAATGGTTTCCCGGCCACATGGCCAAAACACGCAGACTGATGAAAGAGAGCCTTCCGCTTGTTGACGCCGTTGCAGAAATACTTGATGCGAGAATACCCGAAAGCAGTCGAAATCCTGAGATTTCAAAGCTAATCGGCGAAAAGCCGAGGATCGTGCTTCTAAATAAATGCGATTTAGCCGACCAAAACGCAACGCGGAACTGGCTCAAGCACTACGAAGAACAAGGCTTTCGGGCACTGGCTGTCGACTGTCGCTCGGGCAAAGGACTCAACCAATTCAGACCCTTGGTTTGCGAAGTCTTGGCGGACAAAATTGCATCCAATAATGAAAAAGGCATGGTCGGACGAGCGATACGGGTGATGGTCGTCGGCATACCCAACACCGGCAAATCTTCCTTTATTAACCGTTTAGCCGGCAAAAACAAAGCCAAGGTGGCCGACAAACCGGGCGTAACCCGCCAAAACCAGTGGCTCGACATCGGCAGCGGCGTTCAGCTTTTGGATAACCCCGGTGTTTTATGGCC
>JAAYFA010000230.1 GCA_012728445.1 Clostridiales bacterium
CTTTTAAACATCAGAGGAAAAGAGCAACGGGTGATATACCCTTGCACAAACAGTGGCTACGGTACAGGAGACGGCAACAACTTCTGCACGGAAGAAACGCCGATGACCCCGATTTCGCTTTACGGCATCACCAAAGTACAGGCCGAAAAATCTGTGCTCGAAGCCGGCAACTCCTTAACCTTCCGTTTTGCCACTCTTTTCGGTGCATCCCCTCGCATGCGAATAGATTTGTTGCTCAACGACTTTGTCTACCGCGCTGTCTATGACCGCACGGCCGTTATTTTTGAAGGGCATTTTAAACGAAATTTCATTCATATCCGTGATGTGGTCAATGCGTTTATTTTTGCAATCGATAACTTTGACAAAATGAAGGGGTTCCCCTATAACTGTGGTTTGTCAACAGCCAATATATCGAAACTTGAGCTTTGCGCAAAAATCAAAGAACACATCCCGTCTTTCGTATATCTGGAAGCGCCCATCGGCACCGACCCGGATAAGCGTGATTACATCGTTTCCAATGCTAGACTTGAAGCGGCGGGTTGGAAAGCACAGTATTCCCTAGATGACGGCATTGAGGAGCTAAAAAAAGTTTTCACCATCTTGAAAAACAAAATGTATGCCAACATTTAGTGAAACAGTCTGCTTGAACAAACGCAGGAGGTTTGAAAATGATTGAGATTTTAAAACCCGACTTTGAATTCGCCGATGAGCGCGGCAAACTCACCCAGCTGGTACACGAAGGTTATAAGCAGATTAATGTGGTGCACTCAAAGGCCGGCACGTTGCGCGGAGGCCACTGCCATAAGCTTAACAAGGAAGCTTTCTACATTATCGAAGGCAGCCTTGAACTGACTGTGAGAAAAGACTGTGTGGAAGAAAAGTATACCTTTGGTGCCGAAGATATGTTTGCCATCAAAGCGCTTGTTTACCATGATTTTCGTTACTTGAGCGACACAATTCTTGTGGGTATGTACGATAACGGCATTGAACTCGAAAACGGTGAAAAAGACATCGTCGCCGAATAACGACATCCCTATCGATTCATATGACGATCAAAAAGAGCCCGGAATTCCGGGTTCTTTTTGATCGTGATTTTTCTCATTTAAATGTCCAAAACCTGTTCAACAAAAAATTAATCGGAACGGTTACAACAAGAATGAGCACCGGCGCAATCGTTGCCGGAACGTCTAAAAAGTTTACCAAAAGATACAGCAATAGCGTTCCGACTAAAAAAGCGATGCCGTATGAAACATAGGCTTTCATCAATGGTTTTACATGACCCTCTTCTTTTTTTTCAAAGACAAATTTGTTGTTTAAAAAATAAGTAAATAAAACGCTCACCACAAAACATAGGGTATATGCAAAAATATATAAGTCTTCTTTGATCCACACAATCGGCAAATAAATTGCCATTGACAGCAGTGTGCCGGCAAGCCCGACAAAGCCATACCTCATTACTTGCTTAATCCAGTCAAGCAAAACAGTTTTGTTAACGCTCATAAATGCCTTCACTGATTTCATGCTTCTATCGTCACCTAAATACTTCAAAAATTATTGATCAAATTTCTTGATTGAATCAGGAAATCACCAAAATGGTGCAGGCCAACAGCACCTGAGCGCCAAAATAGGTGATGATGTTGATGTTCTTCATCGGGCGGTTCTTTTTATGCCCATTAAAGTTAATGTTACCCCATAAAGAGTCGGAGATGAAAAACTGCAGGGCCCCGCCGATAAGAAGAGTGCACATGAGTGTGGCGTTCGGGGTAGACGCCGCAACCAACCTCATGCCAAGCGAGCTTGCCATGACAAACGTGGTAATCAAGACAGCCGCATACAAAATAGCCGGTACAAGCAGTGTGCCGTAATCCACGTGTTTGTAGAAAGAGTAACCGATAAATATACTGTAAATCAATA
>JAAYFA010000291.1 GCA_012728445.1 Clostridiales bacterium
AATTGATGATATTGTCTTCTTACAACCTGGTGAAACTAGGCAAGTATATGCTTCCAATAATATAGATAATGATGTTAAGAAAAATACAACTAAGATTATTTTTTCGTATTTCACCGGAAGACGAGAATACAAAAAAGGTGTCAAACCGATGCTTACAACAAGTCAATGACAGGCACCGTCAACTTTCAACGGACATCATTTGTAAGCGCAAGATTTTTATAGTTTGCGTATTATCTTTATTTTCATTTTGCCATAGGGTCTGTATCGTACATCAATATCTATTTTTGTGCTCTTGTTTACAATGCTCTTGTAGTGCGAGAAGGTGTCAAAGCTTACTTTGCCATGATAGCGCCCCATACCGCTGTCGCCGACACCGCCAAAGGGCAAGTAAGGCGAGGAGACATGGAGTAAACAGTCATTGATGCAGCCGCCGCCAAAGGATACTGTTTTTTCAATTCTCTGCCAAACCGACTTATCGGAAGAAAATAGATAAAGCGCCAGCGGTTTTGGCCTGCGTCGAATTTCATTGATGGCGTCATCCAAGTGATCATATTCGATAAGAGGCAGCAAAGGCCCAAAGATTTCCTCTTGCATGATAGGGGCGTCAAACGATACATTCTCCAGAACTGTCGGCTCTATTGATAGTCTGTCACGGTCAGTTTCTCCACCAATGGCAACGGTCTCGTTCTGCATCAGGCCACATAAGCGCTCAAAATGTTTCTCGTTAACGATACACGGATAGTCAATTACCGCGCCACTTGAGTCCTTGGGATAGCAATGGGAGATATGATGCCGCAGCTTATCGATAAGTTCTGTTTTTTTGCTTTTGTGTACCAACACATAATCGGGCGCGACACAGGTCTGCCCGGCATTCATATATTTTCCGAACACCAAACGTTTAGTAGCCAGATCAATGTCTGCAGTTTCATCAACAATAACCGGGCTTTTGCCACCTAATTCCAGTGTTACTGGGCATAGATGTTTTGATGCCGCCGCCATAACAACGCGCCCAACCGCCATGCTGCCGGTGAAAAAGATATAGTCGAACTTCTGCTCCAGCAGCTCGGTGTTTTCCTTACGGCTCCCAAGTACCACAGCGCAATATTCCTCATCAAAGCAGCGTTTTACCAACTTTTCTATGATGCCTGCAACAGTAGGTGTGTAGGCCGAGGGTTTTATTACGGAGCAATTACCTGCTGCAATCGCGCCTACAAGGGGTGAGATGCTCAGCATAAAGGGATAGTTCCATGGTGACATGATAAGCGCCACGCCAAACGGCTCAGGAACAGCGTAGCATTTTGCGGGAAAGAGCAAGAGCGATGTTTTTACCTTCTCCTTCTTCATCCATTTAGAAAGATTTCTTATCGCATACTTAATTTCGCCCTGCACCGTGCCGATTTCGGTCATAAAGCCTTCAATTCCGGATTTGTTCAAATCGGAAGTCAGAGCCGCAACAATTTCCGACTCCATCTCAGTAATGGCGGCGGATAGCTTTTGCAGCGCCGCCAAGCGGAAAGAGTATTCCAGTGTTGTCCCCTTCATAAAAAACTCTCGTTGTTTGTTCACAAGCTCAGATATGTCCACATCCCGGCCTCCTTCTTTTATGATATAGTCCTTCGTGCCGCGGTGATCCTTGGCACCATCAATCTTCATCCCCGAGCATTCAAGATTATTGCGATGAAGGCGCTGAAAACCCGGTGCATTTTTCTTTTTCGGGTAGTACCGCCCCTCCCATAAGTCAACAAGTCAACACCTGGCACCTTCAATCTTTCGGTACCGTCAATAAGTCAACAAGTCAACGACAGGCA
>JAAYFA010000311.1 GCA_012728445.1 Clostridiales bacterium
ATTAATGGCTTGATATGGGTGCGCATGCGTTTCATGCGCTTTCCGGGCAAGTTATTCTTGCATTCTACCTTAAACATGATATAATTTAGTATAGACAGCGAACCATATTATTTAGTAGGATGTGATCTGCTTGAAGTGTCCCTTTTGCAGTTACGAAGAAAGCAAGGTAATTGACTCGCGCCCGACGGACGAAGGGGAGCGAATTCGTCGCCGCAGGGAGTGTATCAGTTGCGGTAAAAGATTCACAACTTACGAAATAATTGAAACGGTGCCGATTGTCGTTGTTAAAAAGGACAAATCCCGTCAAGTTTTTGACCGCAACAAACTACTCAACGGAATGTTGCGCGCTTGTGAGAAACGCCCCGTATCGATTGAAACGCTTGAAACCGCGGTTTCCGACATTGAACTTGCCCTACAAAATTCGCTGGACCGCGAAGTGACCACCATTCGTATCGGCGAACTCACGATGGATAAGCTAAAAACCATTGACGAGGTTGCCTATGTCCGTTTCGCCTCCGTATACAGGCGGTTTAAGGATATTGACACTTTTATGGATGAGCTCGCAAAGCTTAAAAGCGAAAATAAATAAACAACACTATCACAAAAAAGGACGCGCCTCAAACAAATGAGGCGCGTTCATTTTTCGCTTATTGGGTAAACTTATTGCTTTGCAAGTATTTTTTTTAGCGGTCTGCACACTGCATATGCGGTAACCGCACCAATAATTGCCTCCGGTATTCCACTTGTGAGAATAATTCCACCAATAATTCCCAATAGCAGGTTGTAGGATGTGCCGATAACCGATGCGAAATCTTTTCCGAAGAAAACATAAATTCCGCCCAACACAAGCAGGGTGTTGGTGATTGACCCGAAAAAGCCGCTCAATCCGTAGACAAAAGCATCCTTTTTCTTGAACTTAGCAAAAAGCTTGGTTAAAAGCTTAAAACTGAGTCCGGTGACAACGCCGATTAAAATACGGGGCAAAAAGCAGATAACAATGCTCCATAGATTACCGGAAAGTTCGCCGATACTGTAAAACGGGGTAAATACGAAAGCGGTGGGTCCGGGCGGGGTGAATGTCATCACCATAAAGCTGAAAAGCCCGAAAAAGAAACCCATAGCTGTGCCGGCACCGGTGCCAAGCAGAATTGCCGTGATAATTACCGGGATATGCGAGAGTGTTGCGACAACCGGACCAATAGCGGGGAGTGAGCCTAAGGGAGTGAAGCTAACGATTGCCTCGATGGCCAGGAGCATGGAAAACTGTGCTAAGAATAGGATTTTCTTGCGTTGTGTGGTTGACTGTGACATTTTTATCTTCCTCCTTGCTGCTGCTCCCCGTTACAGGGATGCAACGCAAAATTTAGCGGAAATATGAAAAACTATTTTAAGTTGTTTTTATTATAAATAATTTTTAACCCTTCAAGGATTAACTCGCCGTTATAGAGGATGTGATGTGCACAGCTTTTAATTATTTTTTGTGCGAGTCCACCGTTGGCCACGATGGTTTTAACATCTTCTCCAAGTTCACGCTCAATCCTGTCGCAAAGCCCGTCAATCATTGCCGCCGCACCAAAAACGGTGCCGGCTTGCATACTGTCGATGGTATTTTTACCGATGACGCTTGCAGGGGCCGTTAAGCTGATATTGGGCAGTTGTGAGGTTCTGTGCTTAAGGGCTTCAAGGGATATGTTCACCCCCGGGCTGATGGTACATCCACAGAAAGAACCATTTTTATCAATAAGGCTTATTTTAGTTGCTGTGCCAAGGTCTATCAC
>JAAYFA010000153.1 GCA_012728445.1 Clostridiales bacterium
AGGCCGTCAATGACGACGAAAATCTTATCCCACGTGTTGATCGTATCCGTGTCGCTTCAGACATATTTAACGATATCATGGGTTATGGGCCACTTGAAGAACTGCTGGACAACCCGGCATATTCTGAAATAATGGTTAACGGTGCTGACCATGTTTATGTAGAGAGTGCGGGCAAACTGCAACTTACAGACGTGAAATTTCGTGACGATGCACATGTTATTAATGTTATTGATAGAATAGTCAATCAAATAGGCCGCCATATTGATGAATCTAGCCCCATGGTAGACGCCCGTCTGCCGGACGGTTCGCGCGTGAATGCGGTTATTCCGCCGGTCTCCCTCGTGGGACCGGTGCTCACCATTCGTAAATTCGGTAAAATACCGATTACGGCTAAAAAGCTAATTGATTTTGGATCAATATCACCTAAGATGCTTGCATTTTTGGAAGCGTGTGTAAAAGGTAAGCTGAATATAATTGTATCCGGTGGTACCGGTAGCGGTAAAACAACACTGCTCAATGTGCTTTCCTCCTTTATTCCCGCTGACGAAAGAATTGTAACGATTGAAGACGCCGCAGAACTTCAGTTAAAGCAGGAACATATCGTGACCTTAGAAGCAAGGCCGTCAAACTTGGAAGGTAAAGGCGCCATTACCATTCGCTCACTTGTTAAAAATGCTTTGCGTATGCGACCGGACCGTATCATCGTTGGTGAGGTTCGTTCGGAGGAAACGCTGGATATGCTGCAGGCGATGAACACCGGCCATGACGGCTCCTTAACTACAACCCATGCCAACTCCCCACGCGACACGCTTTCCCGCCTCGAAACGATGGTCATGATGTCCGGGATGGAACTTCCGCTCAAAGCGATCCGCGACCAAGTCTCATCCGCCATTGACATTATTGTCCAGCAGAGCCGTTTGCGTGACGGAACAAGAAAGATTACAAGCATTTCTGAAATAACCGGTATGGAGGGCGATGTCATCAGCATGCAGGAGTTGTTTATTTTTGAAACCGAGGGTTCGCTAGATAGCGGCGGTAAGTTTAAAGGCGCTTTCCGTGCGACCGGCGTGCGCCCCTACTGCACTGAAAAAATCAGACAGAACGGAGTGCCAATAAATAATGACTGGTTCTCAAATTAGCGCAATTATTTTCTCGTTGTCCCTAGCTGCTTTCTTTTTTGTTATTTCGTTTATCCTTGTGTCAAAACTTACACAAAAGAAGCGAGAAATTGCGGACAGAGTAGAAAAAATATTGCCCAAAGAAAAATCCGTTCTTTCGGAAATGAAAGAGAAGCGGCGGGAGAATCTACCGGAAAAAAAGTACGGGTTGCTAAGAAGCAAGAAGTTTTTAGATTTATTATACAACGAGTTGACGCTTGCCGATATTAAGCTGAAGCCTGAAGAATTTAGCGTTATATGGCTTGTTTTAACCTTTATTCCTTCCGGTCTGGTCGCTTTGCTTAGCGGTGAAATGCTTTCAGCGGTTACGTTGGCTGTTGTTGGCGCCGGATTACCGGTGTTCATTGTCCGCAGTCGCAAGAAAAAGCGAACCATCGCTTTTGAAGTACAGCTTGGTGATGCACTTATTGTTATTTGCAACTGTCTTCGCTCCGGGTTGTCTTTTCAGCAAGCAATGGAGGCAATCGTTAAGGAAATGGGACCACCGGTTAGTGTTGAGTTTGGCAGAGTTCTGCAGGAAATGCAGTACGGTGTTCCGCTTGAAGAAGGACTTAATAACATGACGGAAAGGCTAAAAAGTGCAGACCTACTTTTGACGGTGTCCGCCGTTAACATTCAGCGGCAAACCGGCGGTAATCTTTCCGAAATTCTTGAAATTATATCCGAAACGATAAAAGAACGCATCAAAATTAAAGGGGATATCAGAACCTTGACAGCGCAAGGACGAATGTCCGGTATGCTTATCGGCGGGTTGCCTATTGTTATGGGCGGAATGCTAATGATAACAAACCCGGCCTATATGTTATTGCTGTTTACAACTCCGCTGGGCAGAATGTTGCTTATAGTAGCCGTCACGATGGAAGTTCTCGGCTTTACATTCATAAAAAAAATCGTAGACATTAAATACTAAAGGTCAATTTACCGGAAGGGGTGTTTTAATTGCAGTTTTTTGTAATAAGCATGGCGGGGCTTGCTTTTTTTGCGGCGGTAATTATACTGAGTTATTTTGGCAAAAAGGCAGATGACAAAAAAAGACGCCTTGATTATATTCAGGATCTCGGTGAGAAGAAAAACATTCCCGGCACTGAGACATCATTTTATGAACGATATTTAAGTAAAATATTAAAGAAATTAGGGTTAATTTTTAAAAAAGCAACACCTGTAAACAAAGTTCAAAAAAATAGAGAAAAAGATATATTGATCGAAAAACAGCTTCGCCTTGCAGGCGTATTTATGTCCGCACAAGAATTTTCCTCTATTAAGATGACTTTTATGATCGTAACACTTGCTCTTTCGGTTCTTGCGTTATTATTGCCGTTTGATTTCCTCATCAATGCTTTAATATTTCTCATCATAGCCGTTGTCAGCATTATAGGTCCCTCTTTTTTCCTTAAGACAAAAGTTAAAGGCCATCAGGAAAAAATACGCGAACAGTTGCCGGACGCTATGGATTTGCTCAGCGTTTGTATTGAAGCCGGCTTGAGTTTTGATAGTTCACTTGTAAAAGTTGCGGAAAAGCTCGACGGACCTTTTATAGATGAGTTGCTAATTGTTCACCGTGAAATTCAAATGGGCCGTACCCGCCGAGAGGCTTTGCAGAATATGATGGTCTGTACCGATATTGCTGAACTGAAAACCTTTGTTTCCGCACTTGTTCAGGCTGAATCGCTCGGGATCCCAATTATTAATGTTATGCGGATACAGTCTGCGCAGCTGCGAATGGTGCGAAAGCAACAGGCCCAAGAAAAAGGGTTGAAGGCACCTATCAAGATGATTGTTCCAATGTTATTGTTCATTTTCCCGGTAATCTTCATCGTCCTGTTAGGACCTACGGTTATCAATGTTATTGCCGAATTCGCAAACAAGTAATTATCAATAATGAAGGCTGTGACTACTGTGCGTTATGCAATGATATATAAAGATGGTCTGGAAATTCCTCTGAAAGCAGAGTTGGCAGACAGCTTTTTTAAACGCTTCAAGGGCTTGATGTTTCGTAAATCTATGGCCTCTGAATCTGCGCTGCTGCTGTCACCTTGTAATGCGATTCATACCTTTTCTATGCGATTTCCGATTGACGTCGTATATTTAGATAGTGCCGCAAGAGTTGTTCATGTTGAAAAATCAGTTCAGCCGAATAAAATCGGCAAAACGATAAAAAGTGCTACAAGCATTTTAGAACTAAACGCAGGTATGGCTGAAAAAATGAGTTTAAAATCGGGCGATCTGCTTGAGATTGTCAAAACGAGCTGACTGAAGCAGGCAAGATATAATGCCGCTTAGCATTTAAAATAAAGCCTACAAATAAAGTAATACAGAAAAGGTGCAATTTATGGGACATAAAAAAGATGAAACCGAATACGAAATTATTGATGTGCCGGTAGCCGAACCTGTATCGGTAGAGAATGAGCGCAGAGAGGCAGAGTCTTCTTCTGCTGGCGTTACAATCTTTAAAAAGACGATGTGGGGATTTAACCCGAAAGAAGTCAACGAGTATATTGAAGTGCTCAATGCAAACCTTGCCAACGCGAAACAGGTTTTTGAAGCGCAAAGCGAAGAGCTTAAAAGTAGCCTTGCCCTTGTTTCACGCGAGAGGGATAATTTGACAGTAGACTTTGCCGATGTAGCGGGAAAAGCCCAAGCATACGAAAAAAAATATGCCGAGTGTGAGCAAACCATACAAGAGTTGGCTACGGTAAAGACGGATAATGTCCGGTTGCAAGAACAGGTGAATGCATTATTTTCTAAATTGGAGCTTTGTAAAAATTTGGCGGC
>JAAYFA010000368.1 GCA_012728445.1 Clostridiales bacterium
ATCGCTGATGTCATAGCCGTTGTCCGCATTGGGAGACGGGTAGCACGGAGAGAGCCACACGGCGCTTACATTGAGGCTTTTTATATAATCGAGTTTTGATATGATGCCGTTGATGTCGCCGATACCGTCGCCGTTTGAATCCTTAAAGCTGCGCGGATATATTTGATATACTACGGCATTTTTATACCATCTGGTTTTCATCGTTTCATCTCCGATAATGGATTATACTCCATGTATGTTCGGAAAGCACCTTGCCGCGTAAAAATATCAATTTGCACAGTTCACCAAAAGCTGTAGGTGGAGAAAGACGTCCGCCACCCCAAAGTGTTTGATGGCATTTTTTGATAGCGGTAATCAAATCCTCACGTGCAACTGTTTTAATATCATTATCAGTGCCTTTATAGAAACGGAATTCCTGCGGCTTGCCGTACGCTTTCGGCAAGTCAGCAAGGATATTTTGTTCACGTTCAAAAGCACCGAATTTTTCAGTAACGTCAATCACACGGCGAGTGCCACCGGCAACAATTACAACATAATCTGCACGAAGTTTTACCCCCGTAGCATTGCCGACGCCTTGCTCGATTGCCTGCGTAAATTCAGCATCTGTTACGCCATCTTTTTTGCATTCTACAACAGTGTATGGGCGCTTGCAGTCATCGTCTGCAAATATGACGATATCGGCACGATCAGTGGGAAGTCTATCTGGAACTACAACTTCAACTTTGATTCGGCTTACAGGATATTCGTATTTGTAAATCAATTCAGCCCAAAATTCGGCACGTACTTTTTCTTCGGGGTCACTGTAATTTTCTGTGTGATTATCAGAGGTCACATAGGTGATCTTTTGTTTATTGTCAGCACCAATAATATATGCGTAACCGTCTTTTATTGCTCTATCAAGAAAGCTCACTGTTTTTTCCTCCGTAAATCTGAAAATCAAATAATATTCAGATGTTTTTGTATTATTCTTCTGTATTGTAAAACTCATCCAAAACATAGGTCTTAACGGGAATTATGTACAATTCATACTTGATAATCAGCTTGACTAAATCGTTATCCGTCAATCAGCGTGATAGGCGATCCTTCACGAGCAGCACTTCCTGCTTCCTGCAACACTTTCAATATCGGTTTAATCAAATATGCAATTTTGCCTTCCGAAGATAAGTTCTTAAAACTCATAAAAATCACCTCTGTTTTTCGATTAATGATAGATTGTTGCCCTTCTAAGAGCGTGTTCAGTTCAAATTTGCTTACGCTTTCAGCATATCCTCATAGGTAACAAGCGTTACATTACCCACTTCATTTGCTCTGTCAATACAGCCTTTGGTAAAGCCGGTTTTGGCAAAGAGGTAAAAGTGGTTTTCCTTGTAATTAAACAATTTGCTGCGCTCCACAAGAGTTTCAAGCACGCCAATGCCAACCTTTTCGTTTGTCCACTTGCATTCGCCGAACAAAGCTGAATCTTTATCCGTTCCCATAATGTCGATTTCTTCTTGGGATTTGATTTTGGGATTTGATCCCCACCAGCGACCAATATCGCTGAAGTTGACTGCACACTTGCCTTCAATAAGTAGTTTCCACAAGTACTGCTTGCAAATATCTTCAAACACGCCACCCATATAGGTGTTAAGTTCTGGTGCAACACGCTCGTATGCGAGGTCAGTAGCACCACGGGAAATCACAGAAGTGTTCTCCGGCACAAAGCGATACCAAAAACGGAACATATTGTCCTCTATGGAGTAAATGGTTTTTCTACTTGACTTTTCTCCATATGGTGATTCTTTTTTTACGATGCCAAGTGTGATTAGGTTTTTAATGTAGGTAGCGCACACACTTGTATCTTCATCAATTTTATTAGAGATTTCATTCATCTTGGATGATCCGGTAGCAATAGCGGTAATCACCGCATTGTAAATTGCCGGTTCACGCACTTCTTGCTTGAGCAAATTATTTGGCTCCTCAAAAATAGAGGATGCAGGATTTAGGTGTGTGTTTTTGATGTTCTCCTCAATGGAAAGAT
>JAAYFA010000333.1 GCA_012728445.1 Clostridiales bacterium
GTGAAATTCACCATCGTTAAGGCAAGCGCGGGCGGCTTTGCTGTGACTGATATTCCAAATCAAACACACACGGGCGATGAGCTGACGCCGCCTGTTGAAGTGAAGTTCAACGGCGAAACTCTCACGCTCGGCACAGATTATACAGTGGAATACAGGAATAATATTAATGTCGGAAGGGCGACGGTGACAATCACGGGCGCGGGCAATTTTGAGGGCGTAAAGACAGTGAATTTCACAATTCTTGCAGTCCTGCCCAAGACAATCACCATGAGCCACAAAACTCTTGAGCTGATATGTGAGGACACGGCGGCGCTTACCGCAAATATCGAGCCGCATAACACGACAAACAAAAACATCATATGGACATCAAGTGATGAGAAGGTGGCGACTGTCGACGCTAACGGCAAAGTGACCGCGACAGGCAGAGGCACGGCGACAATCACGGCGACTGTCGAATTTTCGGATGTCAGCGACACCTGCACGGTGACAGTCAAGCTCACTTTTTGGCAGTGGATTGTTAAAATGCTGAAGTTTGTATGTTATTTGACGCGCATGTTTTTTGAAATGTTTAAGGTGTTTTAAGGTATTTAAAAAAGTAAAAGCACGGGGCGGCGAAGAAATATATCTTCACCGCTCCGTATTTTTGCCAGATTGCCTCTCCTTTTAAGAGAAGTGGCTCACGGTTTAAATTGCCTCTCCTCTTAGGAGAGGTGGCTCCGCTTCAGCGGAGTCGGAGAGGTTCTTTGCGGGAGATGTTGCGGAAAGACTCCCCTCTCAGTCGCTTCGCATTGCCTCTCCTCTTAGGAGAGGTGGCTCCGCTTCAAAGCTTAACAGCAACTTTGTTTTCAGATATTTAAAACTGAAGGGAAGATTTTTTTGTATCAATTGTACGAATACATCAAATATATGTTGCCGTGCCTTATTTCATGGTTTCTTTCACAAGCGGTGAAAATGATTATATGCTCGATTAAAAAAGAACAAAAAAATATGTTCGCGTCAGGCGGAATGCCGAGCGCCCACACAGCCGTTGTGCTTGCGCTTGTCGTTCGCCTGTTCTTTACGGAAGGCTTCGGCTCTCCCGCGTTTGCCGTCGCGTTTATCTACATGTTTGAAACAAACCCATCGACCTTTTGCAGAAAATCTTCAAGGTCAGTTTGTTCAGAAGACACAACAATAAAACCCTCATCAAGGTCACAAACAACCTCAAACCCTAATCCTCTCAAAAACTCAACATCGGTTGTTGGCTCAATTTCAAGTAAAAAGGGAACTCCGCCTGCAATGGTTGGCAAATTTTGATTTTTTCTTGTGGTCTGCCTATCTTGCCAAAAGCGAGACAACCCTTGTGCTTGAGATCGAATTATTTGTTGATGCCCTTGGCGATTGTTTTTGTTTCGGGTAGTCATTTGCTTTCCGGGAACCGGCGTCTGCGGATATTTTGCTTGCCCAGTCTTTATTACTGTTAACGCCAAATGCATAAAATCTTTTGTACCAGCCATATCATGCTCTCCTTTCGACTAAAACTTTGAGCCTTCAGCTATCGCTTGTTTAAAATATATGATACCAACACTTTTGTTGCCTGCCAAAACACTATATTTAGCAGCACGTTGAGCAGTTAATACAACATTTGCATATGAATAGCCATCCATCTGTTCAGCTATAGACAGAAAGTCGATACCTTTATCCACTGGTATAGCCGAAAGAGTCATCCTTAATAATTCCTCTCGTTCTTCGACTTGTGGCATAGGAATCTCAATAACATCATCAAATCGTCTGAAAAGAGCTTCATCTAATTGTATTTTAAGATTGGTTGTTGCGATCACCAATCCAGGAGCATTATATTCATCAAGAAGGGTCAGTAGCATATTTACAATACGAGGAACTTCACCTACATCTTGTGTTGCCACTCGAGACTTGGCTATAAAATCGCATTCATCCAAAAGCAGAACAACGGGTTCTTTTTTGCAATAATCAAAGACTGCTCGCAAATTTGATGCAGACTCACCAAAATACGATGAAAGCAACGCATCAAAACGAACCTTTACAGACACAGGGGGACGGTTCTCTTGTGTGCCATATCTTCCGCCAATGTGCTTGAAGATTTTTCCCAATTCTTCCGTACCGACTTTTATCAGCAAATGCAAATGATTGCCCATAAGGCAATAGGCGTAGATTTTATACTCGCTTATTGCCTTGAAATCTTTTAGCACCCCCTAAGAATTTTTCATTGTCCTCTTCATCTTCGAATATTTGCTGTGCGTTAATACCGCGTAACATAATATGATAGATTCCGCTTTCGACTTTTTGCTCTCGCTTGTCTTGGCACATTAACCACCTCTGCAAAAGAATATTATATACAGAAAGTCACGTCAAC
>JAAYFA010000293.1 GCA_012728445.1 Clostridiales bacterium
GTCGATTGGAGAGAACTGCAAAAAGTGTCAGTTCAAATTGCCAAATATAAATTGGATGAACTGAGAACACCTATGATAATGGACAACATATACAATTGGAACCTTGAATACGATAATTTCCTTGGCTATATGGCCGGCATAGTAAAATTAAAAAGATTTCGTGGAGGGGCAATGTTTGCTTGATGAATTGTCAAACAAAATATTTCATAAATTACCTGAAGTTAGATGAAATATTGAGGCAAGATTATATTATGATTTTGTCAAATGAATTCATTAGAATGGAGTTCGAAGTTTATGGTGTATAACGAAGACGACTACCTCCTACTCTCCGGTATCCAACATTTTGCCTTTTGCCGTCGTCAATGGGCTTTGATACATATTGAGCAGAAGTGGGAGGAAAACTTGCGGACAGTTGAAGGTAGCATTCTACATGAGCGTGCGCACAACGAGAAGCTCAGTGAAAAGCGAGGCGGGGTGATTACCACGCGTGGGATGGCTATCAAGTCATCAGTGCTTGGTGTAAGCGGTTCTTGCGATATAATTGAGTTTCACGAAGACCCAAACGGTATAAAGATTTTTGGCAGAAGGGGAAAGTTTATCCCACTGCCGGTTGAATACAAGAGGGGGCACGCGAAAGGTTCCGATGCAGACAGGCTACAACTTTGTGCGCAAGCCATTTGCCTTGAGGAAATGCTTGTCTGCAACATTGAGCGTGGCTGTCTATTTTATGGGGAGACCAAACGCCGGGAGGAAGTTATTTTTACAGAGGAATTACGTGCCAGTGTTCATAAAATGATGGCGGAAATGCACGCCTATTTTAACAGAAGGTATACACCAAAGGTTAAGACGGGTAGCTTTTGCAAAGCCTGTTCACTACAAGATGTTTGTTTGCCAAAATTGTGCAACGGTAAGACGGTCGAGTCTTATATCAAGGGAAGGCTTGAGGAAACAATATGAGAAAGCTGCTAAACACTCTATATGTAACCACACCGGAGGCATACATTGCGTTAGACGGTGAGACCGTTCTTGTTAAAAAAGATGAGGAAACGCTTATCAGAGTGCCACTGCATAATCTGGAAGGCATTGTAACCTTCGGCTATACTGGGGCGAGCCCGGCCTTGATGGGTGCCTGCGCAAAGCGGAACATTTCACTTTGTTTTATGACGGCGCACGGTCGTTTTCAAGCTCGGGTGACGGGCGAAAGCCGCGGTAATGTAACGCTCAGGAAAACACAATATCGCCTATCTGAAAGTGAAGAGGAAAGTACAGCAATAGCGAAGAACTTTATCATCGGCAAGGTGTATAACGCAAAATGGATTATCGAGCGGGCTTTGCGAGACCATGCTGTACGCCTGGATGTTGAAGCATTAAAGGACGTTTCCATCACGCTCACAAACACGCTTGGCGAGATTAAAGAGGCTACCAATTTAGAACAGTTACGAGGCATTGAAGGCAAAGCTGCCGCTCAATACTTCAGCGTTTTTGACAGCTTGATTTTGCAACAGGAAGATTTCTTTTTTTGGCAAGGCAGGTCAAGGCGCCCGCCGACGGACAATGTGAATGCGCTTTTATCCTTTATCTATACGATGCTTGCAAATGATTGTGCGGCTGCCCTTGAGGCGGTGGGTCTTGATGCGTATGTCGGCTTTCTCCATCGTGACAGACCCGGGCGGGTATCGCTGGCTCTTGATATGATGGAAGAACTGCGTGGCGTGGTTGCTGACAGGTTTGTGCTAACGCTGATTAATAAAAGAATCGTCAATGAAAAGGGCTTTGAAAAACGCGAAGATGGTGCCGTCATCATGGATGACACGACGAAAAAAGCAGTGCTTTCGGCTTGGCAGGAGAGAAAACGTGAAGTGATTAAACATCCGTTTCTTGACGAAAAAGTCGAATGGGGACTGATGCCATTTGTTCAGGCGATGTTATTGGCTCGGTATTTGCGCGGGGATTTGGATGCTTATCCGCCATTTTTATGGAAGTGATGTGGTTGAATGCTCGTATTGATAAC
>JAAYFA010000392.1 GCA_012728445.1 Clostridiales bacterium
CCCTGTTACTGCTTAATTCAATAAAACGTTATTCTGTTGAAGGAGATTACATTGTTATGAAATTCAAGGTCACTTTTATCGGCGCGGGTTCCATCGGCTTTACACGTAATTTGCTTGCCGACCTCATGAGTGTCCCCGAATTCAAAGGCGAACTTGATATTTGGCTTATGGATATCAATCGACAGAATTTGGATATGGTCACTCAGCTTTGCCGGCGGGATATGGCTGAAAATGGCGTCGATTGTAAAATCCATGCTACCCTGGACCGCCGCGAGGCGTTGGCCGGGGCGAAGTATGTTATCTGTTGTGCGAGAATCGGCTGCCTGGAAGGCTTTATAACCGATGTTGATATTCCGTTAAAATACGGGGTAGACCAATGTGTTGGTGATACGCTTTGTGTTGGCGGCATTATGTATGGGCAGCGCGGTATCGCGCAGATGCTTGAATTCTGTAAAGACATGCGCGAAGTTTCCCACCCGGATGTGCTGCTGCTCAATTATTCGAACCCGAACGCCATGATGACCTGGGCTGCCAATAAATACGGCAAAATTCCGACCGTTGGACTTTGCCACGGGGTAATGGGCGGTGAAAGACAAATCGCCGAGGTGCTAAAAATTCCTCGTAAGGAGCTGGATTTTATCTGTGCGGGCATCAACCATCAAACCTGGTATATTCAAATCAAACATCATGGCAGAGTTATTGACGGCGATGAACTTTTGGCGGCTTATGAGAGCAATGAGCAAATTAGTGAAAAAGAAAAAGTCCGAATAGATATGCTGCGCCGTTTCGGTTACTATTCAACCGAGTCCAACGGTCATCTTTCCGAATACCTTGCTTGGTACCGCAAACGCCCGGGGGAGATTATGGACTGGATCAGTTTAGATAGTTGGAGCTCCGGCGAAACCGGTGGATACTTACGGGTATGCCTAGAGGGTAGAAACTGGTTCGAGACCGATTTCCCAAACTGGTTGAAAGCACCCGCAAAAAAATATGACGGCACAATGCGCGGTGAGGAGCATGGGTCCTATATTATTGAAGGGCTTGAAACAGGCAGGCGTTACAGAGGCCATTTTAACGTTGTAAACAATAACTGTATAACAAATTTAGCAGAAGACTGCATTGTAGAAGTCCCCTGTTATGTGGACGGCAACGGTATTTCGGTGCCTCGTATTGGCGACTTGCCGCTCGGATGCGCCGCTGTTTGTGCGCAAAGTGTTTGGGTGCAGCGCCTAGCTGTAGAAGCAGCCGTACACGGTGATGTTAAACTTTTAAAGCAAGCCGCCTTGATGGACCCGTTGACAGGTGCCGTTTGCAATCCGCCTGAAGTTTGGCAAATGGTGGACGAGATGCTTATTGCACAGGAGCAGTGGCTCCCGCAATATTCACAAGCCATAACGGCGGCAAAAGAACGGTTTGCCAAGGGTAATTTGTTGCCAACGAAAGATGGGTACCAAGGCGCCGCTCGGCTACACGTCAAGAATATTGATGAGCTCTCCGAACAAAAAACAAAATCAACCCAAAATGCGCAATTATCTGCGAAATAGCAAACGTGTCTTTCGATATTTTTAGGGCAGACCAAGTGGTCTGCCCTTTTACTATATGTGTTTTAGTCAGTTTTTGTAGGGTGGTACTATTCACCCATGATCACTTCAACAACATGAACTTTACCGTCATCAACAAGGCTAATTTGATTGCAGGCGAAGAACTTTTTGTCCACTGAAATTCTTTCGACACCTTTGCTGACACCATGTGGATTTTTAATGCTAATGTCGTAAACTGTACTGTTATATCTGTACTTTAAGGAATACTGTTCCCACGCCTGCGGTATACACGGGTCAATAATAAGTGTTTCTCCTTTTTTCTTAAAACCTAGTATGTTTTCAATTCCGGCTGTATGCATCCAACCGGCAGCCCCGGTGTACCATGACCATCCCCCTCTGCCGGCATGAGGGGCTGCAGCATATACATCCGCTGCCATTACATAAGGTTCAACCTTATACCTCGCTTGCTCTCTAACGGTTTCAGAATGGTTTATGGGGTTAATAAGTTCAAAAAGCTCCAACGCCTTATTGCCATTACCCATTTTTGCATATGCAATTACGGTCCACACTGCCGCATGGCTATATTGACCGCCGTTTTCTCTTACACCCGGAATATAGCCTTTTATATAACCGGGTTCAGACTCTCCCTTGTCGAAAGGAGGCGCTAGAAGCTTTATAATCCCATCTTCACGACTGACAAGATTGTTCTCCAGTGAGGACATTGCAGCAGCCGCTCTTTCACTATTCGCCGCGCCGGAAATGACTGACCAACTTTGCGAAATTGAATCTATTCTGCAATCTATGTTTTTTGTTGACCCCAGAGGTGTGCCATCGTCAAAATATGCCCTGAGGTACCAATCCCCATCCCATGCGTTTTTTTCAATGGCTTTAGTAACTTCATTTTTTATGTTGATATATTTGGTGCCCAAATCTTTTCGTCCCATCAATTTGCACAGCGGAACAAAACTTTCAAGAACGGTAATAAGGAACCAACCAAGCCAAACACTTTCGCCTTTACCTAAATTACCGACTGTATTCATTCCATCATTCCAGTCGCCTGAACCGAACAGCGGAAGTCCGTTGCGGCCAAAC
>JAAYFA010000008.1 GCA_012728445.1 Clostridiales bacterium
CGTTCATACTGTCGGGCAACAAAGGCTTCACAACTGTGGCAACTCCTGTGCCTTGTTGCGTTATTGCCTTGTTTTGCTCGGCGGCAGCTTTAGCCTTCAGATAACTGTCGCTGATATTATAAGAACAAAGAATAACCACAAGCGAAAGAAGTAGGCAAAGTGTGGCTGAAAACTGTCGTTTGAACTTCCCGGTAATCATGGGAATACCAAAAATTACAAGTGAAAATAGTAGCAACAGTGTACCGAGAAAATCCAACAACTTCGTTTTGAACTTGCCACTTGGAATTGATTCACTCGATAGATCCGTTTCTTCTTCTTTCAGAGTTGCATTTTCAGGCTGTGGCGCAGTTGATGCACCTTCGAGTACCACTTGGTACTGTTTGCTCAACGCCTCAAAGTTGAGGCTGTCAATAATGGAATCGACTTCTTCATCGGATATTTTTTTATCTTTATTGTTATCTTTATCTTCCGGCAACTCTGGCTCCCCGTTGAAAAAAATATTTTGGTTAGAAATTTACTGCATAAAGCCGTATCATATTCAGCGCCCGTGAGGCGGTATAGTAACGGTTATACTCCCTGTCAAGAGGTTTCCCGGTTTCTATCTTTTCAACCCGGACGGTATCACCATCCGCTAAGGCGATAAAGCTTAAACCGGCCGGCATGTCGCTGCCGTCGCCTTCGGGTCCGGCGATGCCGGTGATGCCGACACCGATGTCGGCACCGCCTGCCGACCGTGCGCCTTTGGCCATCTCAATAGCCGTTTGCTCACTGACAGCACCGTATTCCTTTAGGGTATCCGGCGAAACATTCAGCAGTTTGATTTTTATCTCATTTGAATAAGCGATGATGCCACATTCGAAGACTTTCGAAGCGCCGGCGATTTCCGTCAAGCGTTTGGCGGTATAACCGGCTGTGCAAGACTCCGCAAGAGCGACTTTTAGTTTTTTTTCGGTCAGCAACTCAACAACTTTTTGCTGCAGGCTGTTCACATCCACGCCATAAACATATGGGGACAGGCGTTCAAGAAGGCTTTTAAGAACCGGGGCGCATAGCGACTCAACTTGTTCGGCTGTTTGTGCGCAGGCCGTTACCCGCAGTAGCGCTTCACCATCCTTGGCATAAGGTGCTACGGTCGGATTTTCACTGTTTAGCAAGTCTTCTGCCAGTTCCGCCATGGCGCTTTCGCCGATACCAAAAGTCCTCACGGTGTGAGATAGAATGACTCCGTTTGTATATTTTGAAAGAAAGGGCCTTATGGACTCTGAAAACATCGGATTGAGTTCGCGCGGAGGACCCGGCAACAAAATAACGCATTTGGCATCTTTCTCGCAGGCGATGCCCGGCGCGGTACCATTTTTGTTACGGAAAACCGTCCCACCCAAGGGAACGAGCGCTTGTTTTTTATTACTGTGAGGCATTTTTATACCACGGGATGCAAAGAACTGTTCGAGAAGGGTGAGGATTTCCTCATCAACGATCAATTCAAAGCCCATCACTTGGCAGCAGACTTCTTTTGTGATGTCGTCCGCTGTGGGACCAAGGCCGCCGGAGGTGATAACAATATCACTACGCGAAAGGGCATCTTTTAAAGCCTGCGCCAGGCGCTGCGGATTATCACCAACGGTGGTTTGCCGCAAGACAGAAATACCGAGCGCCGCCAGTTCCAGCGAGAGGAAGCGGGCGTTCGTATTCAAAATTTCACCGAGCAAAAGTTCGGTGCCTACCGAAATGATTTCACAAACAGGCATTTGTTTTCCTCCGGACATGGGTTCAGTTATATCTCAATGTATATTCATAATTTTCATTCCGTTGACAGCTTCGGTTATGAGCAGATCAATGTCCAACATATTTTCTGCCTTTACGACGTACTCCAGTTTGGGGCGTGTTCTGGGATGCTTCGGGGTGAAGATGGTACAGCAATCCTCGTAAGGTTGTATAGAAATGTCGAAGGTATCAATTTTGCGCGAGAGGAGTACCACATCTTCTTTATCCATGCCGATAAGAGGTCGAAAAACCGGCAAATCCACGGCGGCATTTGTGACGGCTAAGGATTGCATGGTTTGGCTTGCGACCTGACCGACGCATTCGCCTGTTATCAGCGCACCGCAATTTTCGCGAAGCGCAATAATTTCGGCGATTTTCATCATCATGCGCCGCATAATGAGTGTAAACAGTTCCTCCGGGCAGTTATCTTTGATCTGTTCTTGAATTTCCGTAAACGGGACCACGAACAAGGTGATCCTACCGCTGTAAGCAGCGACTTTTTTTAGCAGATTGTGCACCTTGATTTCCGCCTTCGGGCTGGTGTACGGCGGGGACGCAAAGTGCACCGCAATAAGCGAAAGTCCGCGTTTGGCCATCATCCAACCGGCGACGGGGCTGTCAATTCCACCGGAAATTAAAAGTGCGGCCTTACCGGATGAACTGACCGGCATACCACCTGCCCCTTTGATTTGGTTGCCGTGAATAAAGGCGTATTTGTCCCGTATTTCAACCGTTACGGTGAGTTCGGGGTTGCGGACATCCACTTGCAGGTGTGGGTAGCTTTCCAACAAGACTTCTCCGAGGTCCATACAAATTTGAGGAGAATCGAAAGGAAACTTTTTGTCCGAGCGTTTGGCGTTCACTTTAAATGTACGCGCGGCAAGCAGTTCTTTGGCTAGGTAGTCACCGGTCATCGAAAGGATGGTGTTCATATCTTTCTCAACCGCCGCGGCTCTTGACAGCCCTGCAAAACCAAAAACCCTGGTTAAGCGGTCCACAGCTTCATCTAAATCAATATCTTCGTCCAACGGTTCCGCCATGATAGTGGACTGCGAAGGAACGAAACGGAAACGCCCAAGGTCGGCCAGCCGCCAAAGCGCATTACGCACCAGAATATCCTCAAAGGTACGCCGATTGAGCCCTTTAAGAGCAAGCTCACCGTTTTTTAGTAATATAACTTCTTTCATTGTAGCTATCGTGTCTCCCAATCCGGTTTAATTTGTTATCTTAAAAATCTCTTTTGCCCTTCGGCAATGCCTTCAAGCAACATATCGATGTGCTGCTTGCTTGAAAACCTTGAAAAACTTACCCGTAAAGGGCTGCGGAGTCTGTCTTCATCAAGGCCCATTTTAGTGAGAACTTTGCTTTTTTGCCCCTTGCCGCAAGCGGAACCGCTTGAAACATAAACACCGCGTTCGGACAAAAAGTTTAGCATATGGTCGGACAAGACGCCCAAGACGGAGATGTTCACCACGAACGGCAGAGCGTCCGGCGGCGAGTTAACAGCGATGTTATCAAGCTGTTCGAGACCGTTCAAGAAATAATCTCTTAATATACAGGCA
>JAAYFA010000021.1 GCA_012728445.1 Clostridiales bacterium
ACTTCTTCCAATGAGCGAATAGACGTGCGTGTCGTTTTGGGCTGTCAGACCGGTTTGTATTAAAGAGTGAAACTTGAAGCCCGCTTCAGACATTCCGTAAGTAGTAACATTAACGCCTTCACGAATTTTTTCTTTGGCTTTGTAAAACTCATTTTTAGACGGTACAGAAGATATATACAGTATTTCCATTGATTACTTATCCTTCCGAGAATTGTAGGTTAGTTCTTCATATCGTTTTAAATATGCCCAATGCATATCTTCTTTACTATATAACACTGCTCTATGCAAGCAAGATGCCACGCTAAACGTATAATCTGAGAAGTTTCGGACAGCCCTCTTCAGGCCCTCATAGTCCCCTTTTTCAATGATTATTCCGCAAGTATCGTCCACCGTTTCAGGAACTGCTGTAGCATTATATACAATAACCGGTGTTCCGCACGCAAGTGCCTCAACGGTAGTCATGCCCATTGTCTCTTCAACACTCGTGTTGATATAGATATCCGCTGCGGAATAAATTCCAATCAGTTCCTGTAAATTCTGAGTTCGTTTGATTCTCAAGATATTTTTTGGAAGCGACTGCTTGTCATCAACACCGACGAGCACGACCTTGTATTCGGGTCCCAAGTCTTCAGACAATCGAATGAAATCCTCGATGCCTTTGCGCGCATCCCATTTGTTTGCAACCCCTAACAGTATCGTTTTATCGGTAAGCCCATTTTTTTCTCTGAAATTGTTCTTTGTCGGTCGAAAAACGGAAAGGTCTATTCCGTTGGGTATGGCAAAAACAGGATAGCTTTTCAAGAAGGACTCCCGAACCTTACCGGCCAGCCACTCCGAGGGCGTTGCAATAATCATCTTCTCTATTGAGGTAAATAATTCCTGCTTGCTTTTATAGTTTGCTTTTGAAGCATCTATGCATATGCTTGCAGGGTACTCCTTCTTTTGAGGGCAGCGTTTGCAGCCTGTTTTCCATTTTTCACACTTTACATAATCGAAATGCGAACAATGACCGGTAAATGCCCAACAATCATGCAATGTCCAAACAACAGGTTTATTCATCTTTGCAAGCCATTCGAATAATAGTTTTATGTTTATGTAATAGCCATGAATGTTGTGCAAGTGAATGACATCCGGATTAAAAGCCTCCGCCTGCTTGAGAAATTTGCGAGTTGCGCCGTGTGAATAAAACCCGTGCCGGTCCGTCAAACGGCTTAACGCGCCATGGATGTTCACCCCTAAATCGGAACCGATGCGCGAGCTGTTAACGCTTTGCGACGCCGAACCCCGTCCATAGGCGATTAAGCAGTCGTGCCCGTTGTGTTCAAGTGACTCACAGATTTCTACAGCAATACGGCCGGTGCTTCCGTACCCGCAGACCGAGTTAATTTGAAGAACTTTCATAAAACAATCCTTTCCATGCGGCTCATTAATATTTCCGCCTATGCATACACCCGTAGCCAACTGTGCTCTTTTGCTTTTTGGCAATTTTATTCATTCACTCGACAGCCAGTCGTCCATTTGGTTGAGTAGTTTTTGGCGTTCGAAGTTTTCTAAAAAATACTGATATGCATTTTCGCCCATTTGCGCCAGTTGCTTTGCCGGCATGGCAACAAGATCCGCGATCTTATCCGCCAGCATATTCGCGTCCCCCGCACCTGCACAAACGCCTGCTTTGGTATTGTTTATCATGCTTTGGACTTCGCCGTCGATTGAACCGACAATCGCTTTCCCGCTAGCCATGCAGGACTGAACTTTTCCCGGTATCGTCATAGCAAACACCCTGCTTGGGGCAAGGCATATTAAAGCCGCATCACAGGCACAAATTAATTCCGGAATTTTCTCCACCGGTTGCCTGTCAATGAGATGGAAGTAATCATCCACACGATTCCCTTTAATGACGGAAATCAGATTGTCTTTATAACGACCGTCCCCGACAATGTAAAAGCAAACAGGAACTCTGCGTTCTTTTAATATTTTTGCCGCTACGGGCAAAATATGAAGCCCCTGCGCCTGCCCAATGTTGCCTGCAAAGATTATATTAAACCTTCCATCATTCAAAATCTCCGGAACCGAAATCTGCGCTTTGTCCATTGGCTTGAAGATCTCTTCCGCGTATTGCGGCCAAAAAACCAGTTTTTCTTTTGGCATACCTCTGTCTCGAATGGCCGACAAGCAACTTTCCGAAGCTGTTAAAATTTTATCGCTATTTTTGTAAATATAATCGCATACTTTACCCAAAGGGTTCATTATGAACTTACTTTTAATGTTTGTAATATACTCAACCGTGTCCGGCCATAGGTCCAAAACATAAAGAAAACATGGTATCTTGTGTTTTTTTGCAAACCAAACACCGACCAATGCCTGGGTCAATGGGGAGGACGCATAAATGAAAACGCCATCCGCCTTTTGCCGTGTAAATATTTTCCAAAAATATCCCGAAAAAACAAAAGATATATAATTGAGTATCAACCTGAGCGGCGTATGGCCGCGCGCAATAATTGGCAGACGAATTATATTAATGCCCTTGTAATTTTCTTTGCGTTTCTTAAAAAAGCCGTAGCCCTTATAGAATTTGCCTTGCGGGTAGTTTGGTATACCGGTGACAACCGTTACCTCATAGCCTCTTTCTATCCAATCCAAACAAATATCATTAATCCTGAACTGCTCGGGATAAAAGCACTGTGAAATGACTAATATTCTTTTTTTACTCAAAACGCTTCCCCTCCCTCAGTAAATTAATAATGCGAAATCATCTTGACCTAATTGTATAGTATAGTACATCTCATTTTAAAAAACAACTTCTCCGCATTAGATTGTTATGGTCGCCTTGTAGCAAGGGATGCAACAGCCATTTTCTTCGCAAGCCCAACTACCCAACTATATTTTTTACGATTATATCATTAGCGCGCAATGAGTGTCCAGCTTTTTCGGGTAAACCCTTCTTCTTTACGTGTCTTACTCATTTTTAAGCTCTTATTCCGGGTAGTTTTCTATGCAAAACATGCGTCTTTACAAAGCTATTGCACGATATAGTGTTGTGTTGTATAATGAAGCCCATCAAAAAGATTATTGGAGGCGTTTCTGATTATAAAAAAGGTGCAAAAACCTTTGACGTTGGAGAAAAAGGCTCATCTCTGGGCATTACTGGCATTTTTGACAACGCCTTTGTTGCCGGAATATGTTGCCCCCCTTCTCACCGTTCTGGCTTTTTGTTTTTTTCTCAAGTACTTCCGCAGTATTGGTAAAAAGGTTGTGTTTGAAAAAGAACAAATTTTGATGCTCGTCTTTATATGTTGGCAATTCGTCGGCATATTTTGGTCAAAAAACACCGCCAGCAGTGTTTCGTTTTCATTTTTATGGCTTTTCATGTTTCTTGGCTTCCTTTTTGTTTCCAACCTTCTGGACAGCAAATCTGCTCTTGATCGCACACTTTTTGCCATAACCCTCAGCGGCGGAATCGCCGGTTCTATTGGTATCGGGCAAATTATCCTTTTTCATTACGGGCAGATAATTGCCGAACCACTTAATACAATGTTCAACCCGTTTTGGGGCAAATTGGATGTTTTTTTGGCAAAAATTTCAGTGAACTACATACTTTCGGAAAAGTATGTAGCGATG
>JAAYFA010000216.1 GCA_012728445.1 Clostridiales bacterium
TCGTGAGCTATCTGGATTATGAATGCAAAAAGCAAAATTCAAATATAATCAAACTTAGTATGACAAAAAAGGCGTTGGCTGAAAGAATCGGAGTTCAAAGGACATCTTTATCCAGAGAACTTGCCAAAATGAGAGCGGAGGGATTGATAGAATTCGACTCTGTCTCTATTAAGCTGTTACACAATTTCCTGAATAAACATTAATCAAATCAGGATTCCTGTTGATATATTCCCGCGAACAGAAATGACCCATAAATACTCTATGGACATGTTCCCTTGCACGGAAAATCAACCGAACACCTCGACAAAAGGAATATGGTGAGCTGCCATTAGCTTGGTATCACAGCCTTGAAACCGCTTGTACAGTATGTTTTTGAAAAGGAGCTGCGCTCATTGGTTTGCCACCCGCTGCCGAACTCCTTTCAAAGCTCATTTTCACCGGCACCATAGGAATAGGCTGACCTTGTAAAACACAAAGGTCAGCCCATGATCTCTGATGCCGATGTTCTGCCGTATTTGCCACGCCCCCCGACAAAGGGATATCTCAGGCTGCGGCCAGCTTTGCCGCATCATAGCTCCGCATGTACCGCCGTTTGCCAGACAAGCGTATACCGCAGAGGCTCCCCCCAAGTCTATAGGGGGCCGTGAGGAAGTATCATTATCTCCCGCGTGTGTCATCGCGCCCGATTTGCCACAGCCGGGGTTAAGGATTCCGTTGGTCGCTCGGGCTTATAGCCGTCGTTGCGTCGGCCCTTTTTCGCTTGCCTTTTACAGCCACGCAGGGAATGTACCTGAAACACCGTATATGAAATTATCAAGGTTCATTTAAGCGGGAAGCATGTCCCCTCATTAGCCATGAGAATTTCTGAGCAAAAGTTGCGCTCAGTTAAAGCACTTTTTTTAAAAATGTTTCAATGCGGGTTAATGCCGCCTGGATAGAGCGCGTTATCTGGCTTTTGTTGACACCCTCGGCCTTGGCTATCGCCCCTTTGCTCATACCAAGAAAGTAATGGGCATAGATGCGTTTCGCCTGCTTATCCGGCAGACTGGCGATAGCGGCATAAAGCTGTTCATATGTAACCTTGCGTTCGTATATTTCGCAGGGGGATACAGAGACGAACAATGCGTCATGCTCAATACCATCGCCTCGGTCAAGAGAGTAATGGGCCTTATTCCAGTATTTGCGGCGCTGATACGCAGCTTCATAACGCGCGTGGGCCAAGAGCATGGCGGCAACTTCGTCCGTCACCTCAATAAAGCAATCGGCGGTATAATACGGGTAGTAGTCCCGAAGATTGATCGTTGTCATTTGATTTTTCCTCCGTTTCGGTTTTGGATGTTGGAAGCCGAAACGAAGGTGGTGGGGAGCGGCAGCCGACGGAGCTGAGTACAAAAAGGCCCGGCTGGACAAATGTCAGCCGGGCCAATGCGATTATATTTCCTATAGTATGATGTCTGTGTTCATATTCGTGTGCGCAATATTGCCATGCATAAGCATGGCTTTTTTTGACGAATAAAGGCAGTTAGGGACAAAAATACACGGCGGTATCCTCCTTATACCGCCGTGTTCTTAAAAATGGGCGCACTAACTACGCCATCCGCACCCATAACTTTAAAGAGAACGGCGGTTTTTTACAACCGCCGTTCAACATCAAGGGCTGTTACTTTGCCGCCCATTCGACGGTTCATTTCACTGCGTCAGGCAATAATTCAGGAATCTATACAATGTAAAAATCAGCCTTTCAATAGAGCGCGAACCTTTGAAAATCACCTATCCTTTTTCGATGGATTTATCTTAGGCGCTAATTTATATCCTTTAGGGGCTTTGAACTGGTCGTCCCCATAAACATCAAGATATAGAAGCTTGTTGCCGTTATCTCCTGACACTTCGAAGACATCTATCATGTGGTTGCTTTGAGCCTCAAACGTCGATCCAATTCTCCTGTAAGTCACCGTGCAACCTTTTTCGGTGTGCAATTCTCCAAAGAAGTGCTGTATATCCGCATAGCCGTTTAGCAA
>JAAYFA010000135.1 GCA_012728445.1 Clostridiales bacterium
ATGGTGTACGGTCATCCCGCAAAAAAGATTCATTTTTTAAGAGATACACAGCAAAAGCTTTTTATAAGACGATGAAATTGATTGGGACAGAAATTGTACCAAACCACTCGCAATACAGGCTTATGAGTAGGCGTGCGATTGAAGCGTTTTCAGCGTATGGGGAAGTCAATCTATTTTTACCTGCGCTCATTCCTTTGCTGGGCTTTAAAAGCTCGATTGTTTATCATGAAAGAACAAAAAGGCATGCCGGCAAAACAAAATATTCGTTTGGCAAGCTGTTTTCGCTTGCCATACAAGCCATAACCTCCTTCAGTTTAGCACCTATTCGACTTATTACCGGCGTGGGTGTTCTTTTCTTATTTGTTGCCTTCGGAATTGCAGCTTATATGATAATGCAGGCAATTGCCGGTGATGTGGCAAAGTGGCTTTGGTTGCTTTTTTCCATATGGGTTATCGGCGCAACAGTAGTTATGTCTATTGGAGTAGTCGGGGAATATGTGGGGAAGACATATGGCGAAACAAAGCGGAGACCACGTTATTATATATCCGAGTCATTGATGGATATTCGGTGAGTTTGATGGGGTGTAAAATATTTACGCCTACAATGCTCAAAAAAAACTTGGTGAAATAATGAACGATTTTATTGAATTTTGCAATTTAAAAAGACAATACAACAGCCACAAGGAAGACTTCCTTGTGGCAATAGATGCGGTGTGCGGAAAGACGTCCTTCATCGAAGGCGAATTTGTGAAAACTTTCGAAGCGGACTTTGCAAAGTTTTGCAAAGTCCGCAATGTATCCTGTGTTAATAGCGGTACAAGCGCTATACATCTTGCCGCCCTTGCTATGGGTATAAGCGATGGGGATGAAGTAATCATCCCCGCAAACACTTTTATAGCAACGGCGTGGGGGCCTGCATACACGGGAGCAAAGCCCGTTTTTGTCGATTGCACAAGTGACACATGGGAAATTGACCCGGGTAAAATTGAAGAAGCAATAACGGCGAAAACAAAAGCGATTATTGGTGTCCATCTGTATGGCCTGCCATTCGATGTAGATGCCGTCAAGCAAATTGCGGAAGAACACGGTTTATTTCTTATTGAAGACTGTGCCCAGGCACACGGTGCCTTATACAAGGGGCATCCCATCGGGGGCCTTTGTGATATAGGGTGTTTCAGTTTTTATCCCACGAAAAATCTCGGCGCATTTGGCGAAGGCGGCTGTGTGACCACAAATAATGACGCATACACAAAACAGATAAATTCATTGAGGCAACACGCGGCCGATGGGTTGGGAAATCATGAAACAATTGGTTTCAATATGCGAATGGATGGAATCCAAGGAGCTGTTTTAAGTTACAAACTCAAATCCCTTGACGAAACGAATAAAAAAAGGTGCGCTATTGCTAAACGATACAAGGAAGAAATAACAAACCCTTGCATTGCTATGCAAAAGTTGTCAAAAAGCTCGGAACATGTTTATCATTTGTTTGTGATTACTGTAGCCCAAAGAGACTGTTTCATAAAGTATATGCGTGAAAAAAACATTGAATGTTCTGTACACTACCGTATACCTTGTCATCTTCAAAAGGCGTTCGTTCATTTGGGATATAAACCGGGAGACTTACCGAATGCAGAACAC
>JAAYFA010000102.1 GCA_012728445.1 Clostridiales bacterium
ATGTGTACGTTCGCGCTTGTAAGCTCCTCTTCCCCATAAAACTTCTCCATGGCTATATGGGCGGCGCGGAAATAAGAGGTGTGCTTGGATTTTTTGTAAAACGGCTCAAAGGTCCGCCACTTCCAGTCGATATCGCCCGGCTGCCACAATATTTTTGCCATTGTTTCTTTGTCCATGCCTGCAGTGTACAGGTCATGCTGGCAGTAATGCGAAAAAAGGGTAAAGGCATCGGGCTCCTGCGCCAGACGCTTGCTTTCGGGGTCCAAATGTTCATGGCAGTCATAGATGTAGAGTTTTTCGAGCTCTGTGATGATTTCTTTTTCTAGCTCACTTAAAGATTCAAGATAAAAAGACATAACGATCCCTCCAATGTTTGAAGTATAGCACAGTGAAGTGCTAAATGCCATAAAATCCAGACGGTTCATTGTGCGTTTGAGTTTTATTGTTGTGGATTTTACGCAAACAAGATATACTGGAAATATAATGGGGATGTCAGCGGATGTATTGCTGTTATAAAGCATAAATTTTAAAGAGGTGCAACTTGTGAAAAAAATAACCGCTATATTATTTGCCTTATCGTTGCTGATTCTTTCGTCGTGTAGCGCCGACGAAGAGTTGATTCCAAATGAGAGCACACTCGGCTCTTCTCATGCGGAAACTTTATCGTCGGTGGATGTAAGTCGGGATGAAACATCGACTCCGGTAAAAGCGCAATCCGAGGCGGAAAAATTACTTGCTGACATGACACTTGAAGAAAAGATCGGACAACTATTCATCATACGCCCCGATGCAATGAAGCCAAACCTTACACCGAATCAAATCAACGACTCAACAAAAAACGGCGTGACGGAATTTGATGCAGAAATGCAGAAGACGCTAAAAAAATACCCCGTAGGGGGCGTTGCCTTGTTCGGGAAAAACATTTCGACTCCTGCACAGTTGACCACCTTTATTCATGATATGCAAGAACAAAGTGCTGTTGCTCTATTTGTAGGAATCGATGAAGAGGGCGGTAAAGTATCAAGAATTGCCAAGTCACCGAATTTCGATGTGATCCGGTTTGAAAGCATGCAAAAGATCGGAGAAAGCGGGAATGCTGCAAATGCGAAAAATGTTGGCGTGACCATCGGCTCTTACCTAAAGAAGTATGGATTTAATTTGGATTTTGCACCGGTTGCGGATATAAACACAAATCCCGACAACATCATAATAGGAGAGCGTTCTTTTGGGAATGACCCCGATTTAGTTGCCAAAATGGTAGCGGGTGAAATTGCAGGGCTGCATAAGTCGGGCATGATGAGCTGCATCAAACATTTCCCGGGGCATGGCGATACAAAGGGTGATACGCATACCGGTTATGTATCGATTGAAAAAACTTGGGAACAATTAAAAAAAAGTGAATTAATCCCGTTTATTCACTCGCTTGATGCGACGGATATGGTGATGATTGCTCACATAACCGCACCGAACATCACCGCCGACAAGCTCCCCGCTTCGCTATCTGCCGAGATGATTAAAGGCAAACTACGCGGTGAACTTGGCTATAAAGGTGTGATTATTACGGATTCTATGGCAATGGGTGCTATTAGCCTTGAATATTCATCTTCCGAAGGCGCCGTAAAAGCACTTTTGGCAGGGATTGATATTATCTTGATGCCTGAAGATTTCGTGAATGCTTATGATGGAGTCTATACCGCTGTGAAAAACGGAATAATCAGTGAAGAAAGAATTGATGAGAGTGTCTTGAAAATCTTAAATTTAAAGGAGCGCTATCACCTGTTATAAAAATGTTGAAAAAACAGGAGTCGCTTGCAAAACACAGAGGAACGGCAGATTGTTACATAATTCTTTAAAAACAGCACCAAAAATGCTGAAAGACTGGCACGGCAATAGGGCAAGATTGTTGACCACCGGACATTTTCTCCAACGCAAGCCCTCTGACCTATCATGCGGTTGCATCATTTCGAACTCTTTTTCAGCGATATGAATCATGGACGGAATTTGTGATATAATAAGCTAATCCAGATGAAAGAAGCGTGATAAAATGAAAAAGACTTTATGTATCGTGCTATCGTTGGTTTTTATTTTCAGCTCAATGGGCGGTAGCGCAAGCGCGGCAACGCCCCAAAGCACAGCAAAAGTTACGCAGGCAGCCGCAGTGAACCTTTCGGACTCATTGTTACGAGAAAATATAAGTATTTTCATCAGGGAAGCCGCATCTTCCATTTGGGTTGTTTGCAAAACGATTCAACATTTTTTCACTTTTGGCAGCAGGGAGGTTACACCCGTGGAGAAAAGATTTGATAGTGCTCTGACCCCGCTTGCGGCCGCTGACCCCGAAAACCCTCATTTGATAGGCATGTGGTGCCCGCCAAGGGCAGAACTGATGGTGAATTTTGAGGCGGCCGACCTTCTCTTCAAAGAAGCTGCCGCCGCGGGCTTTAATATGATGTGGTACTATTACCC
>JAAYFA010000345.1 GCA_012728445.1 Clostridiales bacterium
GCATCTCCTTTACAAATATTCCTAGTTATTATACCATAACGGTATACAACAGTCAACTATTTTATGAAAATAATTTGACAAAATTTTGCGCCTGAAACCCTTGATAGTGCTGCGTTTCAGACGCTTTTTATACTCTATGCTGCTGTAAAACTATGGAGCGAGAAACACCGCATTATTCTTACCATCAACAAAAACTCTCATAATAGCAAAGTTAATATCACAGTTTGTGCTTGAATTATTTTCAAAAAGGGTGACCCTTTCTACATTTTTCCATTCCAAGTTTTCAATCTTGCCATCAATGGTTATGGCATTCGCTTTTACCGGAAATAAAACAACGGCAAACAGCAAACAAAGCAGCACGCAAAACAACTTTTTTATCAACGACAAATCCGCATCCCAACCTTTCAAGACTATACCAAAACATAATAATCCGTCGTTTGAAAATTTGCAACACTTTTTATTTCATTTTTGTTTTTAAAACTTGTTTTTACTTAGAAATATGGTATAGTTATTATAATAGGATCAATTTTTATTTGTACAATTGAACATGGAGGAAAACGTTTTATGAAAGCAATGGGAATATTGAGCAATGTACTGACTAAGCGGCTAGCAAAAGGTGGCGCTAAAATGGCGAAAAAATCCCCTGCACCAAAGCTAGCCGATGGCATATTTGACAAAGCGGGAGAGGTAAAGTCGGATTTTTATACAGCCGGCTTCGCAAAAACAGATGTTATGCCGCCGGATATCGATAAGAAAAAGTATTACATCGCCGGGTACAGACCATGGAACCCCGCGCAAGGCGTATTGGACCCGATGACTGCGAGTGCCTTTTGGCTTGATGACAACTCCGGTAAAGGCGGAGTCGTTTTCGTTAGCGTTGACAATGTCGGCATGCTCAGCAAAGATGTTCTGTCCGCAAAAGCACTGTTGGCCGATTTTGTTAAAAAAACAGGTTGTCGTTCCATTAATATTTTAAGTACACATAACCATGCGGGTATAGACACAATGGGCATGTGGGGCAACCTGCCTCTTTCCGGCCGAAACGAAAAATTTATGCAAATTATGTTTAATGGTATCAAAAAGGTTGTGGAGCAGGCGTATGAGGACAGACGCGAGGGATCGCTGTATTTGGGTAGCCATGCCGCACCGGATATTCTGAGGGACTCAAGGCCTCCTATCGTGTTTTCGGATCTTCTTACCCGTCTTCGTTTCGCACCTAATGACGGCACGAGGGAGATCTATTTCCTGAACTTTGCCTCTCACTCCGAGTCCTTGCTTGGCAAAAACTCTCTTGTCAGCGCCGACTTCCCCCACTATTTGCGCAAAGAGATTAGAGAAAAAACCGGTGCCGAAACCATTTATTTCGTCGGTGCTATCGGCGGCTTGATCAGGATGAAGGAACTCGATGAAGACAACATCAAGTCCACCGAAATAGCGGGCAGCAAGCTTGCCGAAGCAACTTTTGCGATAGAAAACGAAGTTAAATTGACTCCTCAAATAGGGGTTATAAAGCAAGAGTTCTATGCTGAAGCGAAGAATTTTGCGCTATTGTTGGCGGCAAAATTCGGGTTAATCAATGCGCAAAGAAAAGCAATCAGCACCAAAAAATATACAGGCTATGTGCTTCAAACCGAAATGACTTACTTTGAAATCGGTTCACTCAAAATGCTTTTGATTCCGGGCGAAATATTTCCGGAACTGGTTTATGGCGGCTACTTGAGTGCGGAAGAATCCGCCGAAGGCAAAGGGCCCGAAGTTAATCCCGCACCGCTGACGGAAATTGCGGGGGATAAAAACATGCTCGTTTTTGGCCTTGCCAATGACGAAATTGGGTATATCGTCACCCCGAACGACTTTTTCCTGCACCCCGTGTCTTCCTACCTTGACGGAGGAAAGGATGCTTCCGGCAGAAGGCATTATGAAGAAACCAATTCCCTCGGCCCCAACACCGCCTACAAAATCGCAGAAGTCTTTACGGGTATGATGAAAAAGGTGAAAGACTCCAAATAGCCGCCGATTCGATTTTAATTTTTTAAGGATTAGGGGGAATGGAAATGAAAAACCACAGGAACATATTCAAGGCTTTAACTTCTTTGATGGTTTGTTTGGCTTTGGTTTGTGCAACGCTTGGTTTATATGCACCGCCCGCAAAAGCGTTGGACAATGTTATCGGTACAAAGCAATTTACCATCAGCAACCCTTACGCCACTGTAGATTGGGACACTTGGGGCGCTTATAAAGCAAACCTGCACACACACTCAACCGTCAGCGACGGTAAAGGCGATTTTAGAGACATGATTGAGGCGTATTATTCCGCCGGTTATGACATTCTCGCGATGACGGACCATGGCACAATAAACTACGGATGGGATGTCAAACCCGATGTGGATGCGCTTATCGGCGCGGCAAATATTTTTAAGAAAAAGAACCCGCTAAGCACCGGCCGAAAAAATGAGATATATAACGGGGTAGGTCGTGACGGTCGTGGGATGACGGAGGTTCCGTTAGGAATTGAACTCAACGGTATGGCTATCAAAAAAACTCATGTCAATGGCTTTTATGCAGATTCCGGCCACCATGTAAGAGCTTTGGATGAAAAAGATTATGAACCCGCCATCAAAGCGTATGAAAAAGCGGGAGGGATTACCCATATCAATCATATCGGCGAGTGGTCAGACGCCTCAAGCAATGCCTCTGTTTACGATGACCCGAGCATGATCAGTTATTTTGTTAATATTTTCAATAAATATCCTTCTTGTCTGGGCTTCGAACTCGTAAATAAGTCGGATAGCCGAACAAAGAATGACCGCATACTTTATGATAAGCTATTGGAACAAATAATACCGACAGGCAGAAACATTTTTGGTTTTGCAAATGATGACGCGCATGAACTCAGCCATATCGGAAAGTCTTGGGAGATTTTCATGATGCCGGTCAACAACGCGGCAAATGTCCGCACTGCGATGGAAACGGGCACCTTTTTTGCGGTCAGCAAATATGCAAGAGCCGAGCTTGGCGATTCCTTTACCGGCACCGGACCCACTCCGGAGGTAACAAGGATTACGGTAGATAACGCCAAAGGACAAATTGCGCTTGAAGGCGCAAATTACAATAAGATCCAGTGGGTCGCAAACGGCGTTGTGATAGCAGAAGGCAATACGATTGACCTCAACGCCCATGAAAGCCAAGTCACTTGCTATGTCCGTGCGCAAGTAAGCGGACCGGGCGGCATGTGCTTTGTTCAGCCGTTCCCGGTGACCTCCGCTCCCTACCAAAATGCGACCGTGGGCTTTACAAAAAACCCAAGCGCCATGACGTTAGTTGTTAAAAATAGTTTGGGTGAGGTTATCTTTCCGAGCATGTCCGGCACTTATGATCTTTCTATAGGCGGTTATACTTGGTCAGCATCTGCCGAAGGCTATATAGCGGCGCTCAACATACCATTTACCGTTGATTTCAATGATGCGGCAACGGGTAATAAAACCATAGAGGTTTCGTTGCGGCTTGTTCCGACTCTCGAGCCGGCACCCGACAGCACAACGGTGATCAATAAACAGACCGGTTATATTTATGGGCTCAGCCAGGGGATTACGTCCCTCGATGACTTTGTGACAACCAACGCAAGCAGTTATTTAGACATCATTCCCGGGACGAACGGCTTCGGCACAGGGACCATTATAAACCTTGTATCAAACGGGCAGATTTATGAAAGCTACACCATCGTCATAAAAGGCGACGCGAACGGCGACGGGTTTGTTGATGGCAGTGACAGCACGATCGTTTCTCTTATCCTCGGCGGGATGCTGTCGGATGACCCGCTGACAGTTTTTGCCTGTGACATTAACGGCAACGGGGTCTTGGATGAATCGGACAGGAGAAACATTGAGTTAGCGGGGCTTTTCCTGAGCGAAATTGACCAAACGGTCTAATCTCTGTTATGCCTTTCAATCAGCGAAGGAATTCACCTTCGCTGATTGATTTTTTTGACGCCTTATGTTAGACTTTATTGGGATTTTGAACAAGGGAGCGTGGAACTTACGAAAACCTTTATGTCGCAAGATTTTTTGCTTAATAATCGAACAGCGCAAGCACTCTACCACGGCGCGGCGGCAGCGATGCCGATTTTTGACTGGCACTGCCATATTCAGCCGCAAGAGATATATGAAAACAAGCAACCGGAAGATATTTCGGCTTTGTGGCTTGCAGGGGACCATTATAAGTGGCGTGCGATGCGCTCGTATGGGATTGAAGAAAAATATATAACAGGCTCTGCAACCGGTTATGAAAAATTCAAGGCGTGGGCGGAGGTAATGCCGTTTTTAATCGGGAACCCTTTGTATCACTGGACGCATTTGGAGCTGCAGCGTTATTTTAATATTACCGAACCGCTCAGTGAAAAAACAGCGGACGATATCTGGCAGCGTGCGAATGCAAAAATCGCCGCCGGCGGCTTTAAGCCGCGGGAGCTGATTGAAGCGTCCAATGTCGCGTGTATTTGCACAACGGATGATTCCGCCGACACGTTGGAATATCACACGCTCATCGCACAGGACAAAAACTTCAAATGCCGTGTCATTCCCGCTTTCCGGCCGGACAAAGCTTTAAGTATTGATTCGCCGGGCTTTCTGCCTTGGCTTTCAACGCTCGAGCTAAGGGTTGAAAAGAAAATCAGCACCTTTTCGTCACTTAAAGCAGCACTTTTGGAGAGAATCAACTTTTTCGAAACGATGGGTTGTCGGGCGAGCGACCACGCATTTACGTATATACCCTATGCCAGAGCAGATGAAAAAGAGCTCGAAAGAATATTCGCCAAAGCGCTCAGCGGTACGGTTTTAACCGTTGACGAGCCGGACAAATATAAAACAGAGCTGATGCGATTCTTCGCCAAAGAATATGCGCACCGCGGCTGGGGAATGGAAATTCACATCGGTGTCATCCGCAACAACAACACGGAGATGTTTAACAAACTCGGGCCGGATACGGGCTTTGATTCCGTCACCGATCACGAGCTTGCCGTCAATCTATCACGCCTGATGGACAGCCTTGATGTAGAAAACAACTTGCCACGAACAATTCTTTTCAGCTTGAACCCTAAAGACAACTATGTGCTGGCCACCATGCTCGGCAACTTCCAAAGCAGTGAGGCGGCCGGCAAAATTCAGTTTGGCTCCGCCTGGTGGTTTAACGACAACTTAGACGGTATGCGCGAGCAGATGAAAGCCCTTGCCAACACAGGCGTTTTGGGCAAGTTTGTCGGCATGGTGACGGATTCCAGGTCTCTTCTTTCTTACCCCCGTCACGAATACTTCCGCCGCATTCTTTGCGGGCTGATAGGGGATATGGTAGAGGACGGCCTTTATCCAAACGATTTGGAAACGCTCAGTCAAATTGTTCAAGATATCTCTTACAACAATGCTGTAAAATATTTTGGGATATAGCTTATTTGGTTGACACTGTAAAATGGGAGTACTATACTTTTTATAGCAGATTCGGGAATAATGAGAGAAGGATGATGGTCTTGGATATTAAAACACCGCTATACGACATGCACTTAAAATACGAGGGCAAAGTTGTTCCGTTTGCGGGGCATCTTTTGCCCATACAGTATGGCTCCGGTATTACAGCTGAACACATGGCGGTCAGAACCGCAGCGGGTATCTTTGATGTTTCCCACATGGGTGAGATCGTGCTCAAAGGACCGGACGCGCTGAAAAATATTCAATATTTAATGACCAACGATTGCGCCAACATGGCCGACGGTCAGGTTCGGTATTCTCCCATGTGCAATGAAAACGGTGGCGTGATTGATGATTTGCTCATTTACAAAAAGCGAGATAACGATTATTTGCTGGTCGTCAATGCCGCAAACCATGACAAAGATGCCGCTTGGATAAAAAGTCACACGAGCGGGGACTGTGTGTTTGAAGATATCTCTGCGAATACTGCCCAAATTGCGCTGCAAGGTCCCAAGGCGCTTGAAATTATCGCAAAACTGACTGATGTCGAAACATTACCCGTAAAGTACTATAGCTTTACAGACGGCGTTCTTGTCGGTGGGTTGGAATGCCTGGTTTCAAGAACCGGTTATACGGGCGAAGACGGATATGAACTTTATACCGCAAACGAAAACGCGGCCGAGCTCTGGGAAAAGTTGATGGCGGCGGGTTCCGATTTAGGTCTAATCCCTTGCGGTCTGGGCGCACGCGACACCCTGCGGCTGGAGGCGGGGATGCCACTCTACGGGCACGAGATGGATGAGGTCATCACGCCGTTTGAAACGGGACTTGGCTTTTTTGTTAAAATGGCGAAGGACGACTTTATCGGCAAAGCGGCGCTGCAGGCAAAGGGCGAGCCCAAAAGAGAACGAATCGGCCTGGAGCTTACGGACAGAGGCATTGCGCGCAGCGACGATAACGTTTTCTTGGGCGGAGTCAAAATCGGTACGGTTACCTCCGGCACCATGTGCCCCTTTATAAAAAAAGCGGTGGCCATGGCGCTTGTCACAAGAAGCGGTGTAACGCCGGGGGATGTGGTTGAACTCGATGTCAGAGGCAGAAAGTTAAAGGCGGCGGTTGTGAAACTGCCTTTTTATAAAGCGAACAAAGCGTAAACTAAAATAAAAGGAGAAATTGAAATGAAATTACCCGAAGATTTATTTTTTTCCAAAACACATGAGTGGGTACGATATGAGCAAGATGGCACCGCATTTATCGGGCTGACCGATCATGCACAAGAAGCCTTGGGCGATGTCGCTTTTATCAATCTGTGCGATGAGGGCGAGAGCTTTGAATTCGGCGATGTCATTGGCGATATTGAGTCCATTAAGGCTGTGACGGATGTCTACACACCCGTGAGCGGCACCGTTACCCATGTTAATGACGAGCTGCTTGACGCGCCGGAAAAAATTAACAGCGACCCTTATGGCTCTTGGCTTGTCGAGTTTGAAGGCGTTGCTCGCAACGAGGAATTGCTTGACGCAGAGGGCTATGAGAAATTTCTTGCCGAGACGGAATAATAAACCCTCGTTCAAACCGGCATAAAAATTATTTGAGGCAAGGGCATCACCCTTGCCTTGATGTTTATTAAAATGTAGGAGTGCTGTTCATGTCTTATGTTCCCAATACCCTCGCTCAGCGGGAGGAGATGCTCTTGGCGATGGGCAAAACCTGTTTGGAAGATTTATTTACCGCTATCCCTGCAGACGTTCGGGTGGACGGCAAGCTTGATATTCCCGGGGCACAAAGCGAGATAGAAGTGCTGGGCACGCTCGAAGAAATGGCAGGAAAGAACAAAGTATTCAAAACGTGTTTTAGAGGGGCCGGTGCCTACCGCCACTTTATACCGGGCGTTGTGCGCCACCTTGCCGGGCGGGCGGAGTTTGTGACGGCGTACACTCCGTACCAGGCGGAAATGAGCCAGGGCGTTTTGCAACCAATTTTTGAATACCAAACGATGATTTGCGAATTAACCGGCATGGATGTTTCCAACGCCGGCGTTTATGACGGTGCCTCTGCTGCGGCGGAAGCGGTTGCAATGTTTCAAGAACGCAAAAGAACAAAAGTAATTGTTTCCGCTACGGTTAAACCCATGGTGCTTGAAACCATCATGACCTACAGCACCGCCGCCGGCACGCAACCGGTTATTATCTCCGCAAAAAACGGCAAAACAGATTTAGCTGCGTTGGCGCTGGCGCTTGACGACACCACCGCGTGTTTTTATATGGAACAGCCGAACTACTACGGCTTAGTGGAAGACGCTCAACAAATTGCAGACCTTGTACATGCGGCGGGGGCCAAGCTCATCATGGGCTGTTATCCGACAGCGCTCGCTGTTTTAAAAACACCGGCAGAATACGGTGCGGACGCCGCCGTTGGCGAAGCGCAGCCGCTGGGTATGTCGCTTGCTTTCGGCGGCCCCTACCTCGGCTTTATGGCAGTGAAAACAGTGGACACCAGAAGATTGCCGGGGAGAATTGCCGGGCAGACAACGGATAAAGCAGGCAGAACCGCTTACGTGCTCACCCTTCAGGCAAGGGAACAGCACATTCGAAGAGAGAAGGCGGGCTCCAGCATTTGTTCCAACCAAGCGCTCTGCGCACTCACAGCAACCATTTACTGTGCGGCGCTGGGCAAAGAGGGTCTGCGCGAGGTCGCAGACCAGTGTTGTGCCAAGGCACACTATGCCGCAGAACAGATTACATCTGTAAAGGGGTACAACTTTACATACGATGGACTCTTTTTTAATGAGTTTCTGACCGATTGCCCGGTTGACCCGGAGCCGTTGCTCGCAAAACTGGCCGAAAACGACATCCTCGGTGGACTTGCCATTAAAGAAAACGGTAAAAGTGGCATTCTTTGGTGCGTGACGGAAATGAACACCAAAGCGGAGATAGACCGAATGGTCAGCATTTTAAAGGAGGCGATATAATGAGCATGCTTATTTTTGAAATCAGCAAGCCCGGAAGGCGCTGTTCAACTTTGCCGAAATGCGATGTTGATTTTGTAGCTGTGCCGGAGGAATTTAAGAGAAATATCCCAATGAATCTGCCTGAAGTGGCGGAGATAGATTTGGTGCGTCATTATACCAATCTCAGCCGTAACGCTTTTGGCGTGGACAACGGCTTTTATCCGCTCGGCTCCTGCACGATGAAATATAATCCAAAAATAAACGAAGACGTGGCCGCACTTAAAGGCTTCACCGCCGTGCATCCACTGCAGCCGGAAGAGACGGTTCAGGGCAGCTTAGAAGCGATGCACGTATTAGGCGACCGGCTTTGCAAAATTACCGGTATGGATGCCATCACCTTGCAGCCGGCCGCCGGCGCGCACGGCGAATTCACCGGTCTTTCAATGATTAAAGCGTATCAGCTGGATAAAGGTGAAACACAGCGAAACAAACTGATTGTGCCGGACTCCGCACACGGCACCAACCCCGCAAGCGCTGTCATGGCCGGCTTTACCGTCGTTAATATCCCATCCACGCCGGAAGGTACGGTGGACATAGATGCGCTCAAAAAGGCAGTCGGTGACGATACGGCCGCTCTGATGCTCACAAACCCCAACACAGTCGGACTTTTTGAAAAGGATATCGTAAAAATTGCCGAAATCGTGCACAACGCCGGCGGCCTTCTGTATTACGATGGCGCCAACTTGAACGCTGTGATGGGCATCACACGCCCGGGCGACATGGGCTTTGATGTCACACACCTTAATTTGCATAAAACTTTTTCCACCCCACATGGCGGCGGCGGTCCGGGCAGTGGCCCGGTGGCTTGTAAAGCTATCCTTGCACCGTTTTTACCCGCACCCGTTGTCACGTTTAATAACGGGGCTTACACCTTTGCAAAGCCGGCAAAATCAATCGGCAGGGTGCGCAGTTTCTACGGCAACTTTCTTGTTTACATCAGGGCGCTTACCTATATCATGTCCATCGGTGCGGAAGGTATTCGGGAAGCGGCGGAAAACGCCGTGCTCAATGCAAACTATATGATGGAGATGCTTAAAGACAGCTACGATGTGCCTTTTGGCGGGCCTTGCATGCACGAATTTGTGCTGTCAATCGAACGGCTCAAAAAGCAGACGGGTATCTCCGCCGCAGACATCGCCAAGGGGCTTGTGGACAAAGGCATTCACCCACCGACGATGTACTTCCCCTTGATTGTGCCGGAAGCGCTGATGCTCGAACCCACCGAAACCGAGAGCAGGGAAACGCTCGACAACGCCATAAGGGCCTTCAAAGAGGTCTACGCCATGGCGTTTGACAATCCGCAAGCACTGCGCGATGCCCCGCTAACAACACCCGTTGGCCGCCCGGATGAAACAACGGCGGTGCGAAATCCGATTTTAAGCTATACCGTCAACAACTGATTTGTCGTGACCTTGCAGTAATCCCAAAGAGGGGGAGATATGGAAGACAAAATCAATTTCACAAAATTTCAAAAGCGGACAGAATTGCTGTCTGTTATCGCATTGTGCTTTTTATTCATGTATATTGTTTCAAACTGGTCAAGCATACCGGCACGCATTCCGTCACATTATGACATGAACGGAGTGATGATTACCAACAGGAGCAGTAAGAGCTCTTTGCTCCTGTTGCCGGTAATCAGCCTGGCAATCTATGTGCTGCTGACGGTAGTGTTGTTTTTCCCTAAAACATGGAACATCCCTGTAAAAGTAACCGATGAAAACAGGGCAAGGGTTTATGTGGTTACAAGGAGCATGCTGTGTGTATTAAAATTATTGACGATGCTACTGTTTATTTCTATCACGGTTAGCTTGGTGAAAATGCGGGAGCCGTGGATTTCGTTTTTCATTATATTGTTTGGCGGTTTTTTTGGCGTTCTCGGCGGATTTACGGTAAAGATTATAAAAACTTCAAAACCAGTCGATATATTGGACTAGTCGATGTTGCTAATTTTTGACAGAAACGATAGAAGTCGGTAGGAAAAAATATCAACCAAAGAAAAATAAACAGGAGGCTAAACCATGAACAGATTCATTACGGTAAAAGGCATAGGCAAAGTATGTGCAAAACCCGATCTTATAGAACTTGAATTGAACTTACCAAGGAAAAACATGGATTACAATAAAACCATGAAGGCCTCCACCGAAGCCATTATCATCCTACAGGAAGCTGTTATGAGTTTGGGTTTTGAAAAAAAGGACTTGAAGACAAGAGACTTTAGTGTCAAAACAAGCTACAAAAGTGTCCAGGACAGTAGAATCAACTACAAAAAAGTTTTTGACGGTTTTGTTTGTACACACAGTTTAAAACTTGAATTTGATTTTGATATGAAAAAGCTGTCCGATGTTCTCTCGACTTTCGCAGAATGTCCGGCGAAGCCCGAGTTTTCTGTCAACTTTTCTATTAAGGATAAGGACGCGGTTAGCGAAGCCCTTCTCGTTAACGCTTCGCAGAGCGCAAAAGAAAAAGCCGAAATACTCGCAAAAGCATCCGGCGTTACACTGGGGCAAATTATCACGATTGATTACAACTGGGGAGAACTGCATTTGTACTCACCGACGAACTTTGCTATCTTCAACGAAAATACGCACCAGGGAGGGCGGATGTCAATGGACATGGAACCGGACGATATTGATGTGAGCGATGCGGTTACATTCGTCTGGTCAATTGATTAGCATCACGGAACAGTCAAAATTGAATGCGTTTTCTTTTCGTTACGTTCCCTTGATGCGCAGCCGCAACGCCCTAAAGAGTCAAAAATAATTTCATAAGGGAGAAAACATGATTGCTAAAATCAAGCTCTTTTACAATGGAAATAAAATGTGGATGTATCTGGGCAACTACATCTCGATTTCTTTCTTGGTAGCAATTGTGGCTATCCTGATCGATACGAAAACAATTCCACTGCTAGATTATATTCCGGACTTTTTATTAACCAGTGTAGAGCTAGCCAAATTAATCTTAGGCACGCTCTCTGGGGCGCTTCTGACCATTACGACTTTTACTTTTTCCACTATAATGGTTGTCCTTACCATGTATTCCTCCAATTTTTCACCCAGAGTCGTCACAAACTTTTTGACCGATAAAATAACGATGAAAGTCCTTGGGATATTCGTTGGTGGGTTTTTCTACTGCATCCTTGCACTTTTCTTTATGAGAAAGGGTTTCTCAGATTATTTAGTGGTATCCGCAACAATCGCCGTCATTTATTCCGTGCTTTGCATCCTCTATTTTGTCGTATTCGTCTACAA
>JAAYFA010000279.1 GCA_012728445.1 Clostridiales bacterium
ACGGCCTTCTTAAATTTGCGATGTGCGTTTTTACTTTTCTAATTCTTTACCTTTTTACTCTTGCGTTGCCTTCCCAAATACTCCAAACCTGCTCCTCGTCTGCGGGTTGGGCGTAGTCGGTCAAAAAGGGGGTGGCGAGCGCACCCGTGGCCCAGGCGAATTGGATCCACTTTTCGCTGTCCCACCCTTTTAAGATGCTGTAAAGCAGGCCGCCGACAAAGCCGTCCCCGCCGCCGATGCGGTCAAGGATGTGGATTTCCCTGGGTTCGACCACGTGCCACTTGTCGCCTTCAAGCATAATGGCGCCCCACAGGTGGGTGTTGACACTCACAACTTCACGAAGGGTGTTGGCAAAGACAGATACATGGGGGAAGGCTGCGTTTGCAGCGGTAATCATGCCCTTAAAGCCATCAATTTTTTCACCGATAGCTTTGCCGCCGGCCGCCGGTCCTTTGATGCCAAGGCAGAGCTGATAATCTTCCTCGTTACCGATGAGGATATCCGCAACGCCGGCAATTTCCGTAAAGATTTCGTGGAGCTCCTGCCCGCGCCCTTTCCAAAAGGTCGCGCGGTGGTTGAGGTCAAAAGCGATAAGAGTGCCATACTTTTTAGCCGCTCTTGCAAGCTCCAGGCAGAACTTGCCCGTTTCCGGTGAAAGCGCAGCGATGAGGCCGGAAAGATGCAACACTGCAACGCCCTCTTTGCCAAAGATGCGCTCTAAGTCAAAGTCATCAATATTCAGCGTGCGGCCGACTTCGCCTGCACGGTCGTTGTGTACGCGCGGGCCCCTTGAGCCATAGCCGCTGTCCGCTATGTTGAACTGGTGACGGTAGCCCCAGGGGCCGCCCTGTGGGACTTCCTTGCCCTCAAAGGCCATGCCCCTTGAACGGAGATCGCCTTTAATAAATTGTGCGATAGGGCTGCCCTTGACGAAAGTGGTTAAAACCTTTACCGGTAAACCAAGGTAGGAGGAAATGCTCGCTACGTTGGTTTCCGCACTGGTTGCGTGCATAAAAAAATTTTCACTCGCCTGCACAGGTTGCCCGTCGGGCGGGCTGATACGTACACCCATACTCGTTGGAACAACCATTGCCCACATGCAGTCTTTTTTAATGTTTTTCATTTTTATCATTCCTTTTTTATAGGGGACGGCATCCTTGACGTCCCGTATGATTTTCGAGCGTGGTTGACCTATCATTCCCCTCCGGTGGAGGGGTGGCTGAAAGCCGGGGTGGTGACCTTTGGCACACTCCGCTTAGCTTGAAATGTATCCGCCCGTTTGTGGAACCACCCCGCCCTGCGGGGCACCCCTCCACCTTGCGGGGCACCACCCCGCCCTTCGGGGCACCCCTCCACCGGAGGGGAATGGTTTTTATGCGGACGCGCAATGCGCGCTCCTACACATCATACTGCGTCGCGGCGGTGTCCCCGCCTTCGCCTGTCCAGTTGGTGTGGAAAAACTGACCGCGGGGGGCGTCCGTGCGCTCGTAGGTGTGGGCGCCAAAGTAGTCACGCTGGGCCTGCAAGAGGTTGGCCGGGAGTTTTTCACAGCGGTAACCGTCGTAATAGCAAAGCGCGCTTGTCATTGCGGGGATGGGGATGCCGTTTGCCAAAGCCGCCCCACAAACCCGGCGCCAGCCCGGCTGTGTCCTGTCCATAATCGCTTTAAAATACGGGTCCAACAAGAGGTTGGTGATGTCGGCATTGGCATCAAAGGCGTCCTTTATTTTAGCAAGGAAGGCACTGCGGATAATACAGCCGCCGCGCCACATCAAGGCAATACCACCGTAATTTAAGTTCCAGCCATACGTTTGGGCAGCGGCACGCAAGAGGGAATAGCCTTGCGCGTAAGATATAACCTTGGCGGCATACAAGGCGTTTTTGATATCCTTGATAAACTGTGCCCTGTCGCCTTCAAAAACCGGTGTCGGTCCCTCGAGCACCTTGGACGCGGCCACCCGCTCTTCCTTAATGGCGCTCAGGCAGCGGGAAAACACGGCTTCGCCAATGAGCGTGAGCGGAATGCCCTCGTCAAGCGCCGTGATGGCGGTCCATTTGCCCGTACCCTTTTGCCCGGCTGTGTCCAGAATTTTATCCACAATCGGGCTGCCATCGGTGTCTTTATAGGCCAAAATATCTCGCGTGATTTCAATCAAATAGCTGTCCAGCTCTTCCTCATTCCACTGAGCAAAAACTTCGTGCATCTCGTCCGCTGTCATGCCCAAAAGGTCGCGCATGAGCTGGTAGGCTTCACAGATGAGCTGCATATCGCCGTACTCAATGCCGTTGTGGACCATTTTGACAAAATGCCCCGCACCGTTTTCGCCCACCCAATCACAGCAAGGGGTGTCGTTTTCTCCCTTGGCGCAAATCGCTTGAAAAATCGGTTTGACCCGGGGCCATGCCGCATTGGAGCCGCCGGGCATCATGCTCGGGCCCTTGAGTGCGCCTTCCTCCCCGCCGGAAACGCCGGTGCCGACATACAGCAGACCTTTGCTTTCCACATACTTTGTGCGGCGAGAAGTATCGGGGAAGTGTGAGGTGCCGCCGTCAATGATAATATCGCCCGCATCAAGCAGAGGGATGAGTGCGTCAATGGTTTTGTCCACCGCGTCACCGGCCTTGATCATCATCATCACCTTGCGGGGTTTTTCCAAGCTTTCAACCAGTTCCGGCAAGGAATACGCACCGGTGATATTTTTGCCTTTCGCGCGGCCTTGTAAAAAGTCCGTGACTTTTTGCCCCGTTCTGTTGTAGACGGTCACGGTAAAACCTTTGCTTTCCATATTCATCACAAGGTTTTCGCCCATCACCGCAAGACCGATTAGCCCAATATCCGATTTTTTCATTGTAAAATCATCCTCTCGGTGTTTAAAAACTGTTTTTCAAACACTCTAAATTTATTTGTTCAGCCGCACCCTAATATCTTCAAGCACGCTGTTGGGGATTTTCATATTACCGAGCCCCGTGCCGATATGGATGTGCGGCTTCATATCGGCGTGGAAATCTGTACCACCCGATATGGCCAAACTGAGCAACTTCGCTATCCCGAAATATTTTTCCTGCAGTTCCGGTGTATAGTCGGTATAATACCCCTCAATACCGTCCAGGCCATTCCAGCGGAGCTTGGAGAGGAACTCAATCAAATCGTTATCATTAAAACGGCACAGATGCAGGTGCGCAACAAACGATAGACCGCCGGCTTTTTTGATCAGCTTCACGGCATCCACACGCAAAAGAAGTTGCTTGGAGGAGTATGCCGGTTTGCCATTGTTCAGGTAGAGTTCAAAACCTTCTTTGACCGAGGATGTGTAGCCTTTATCCACAAGAAGTTTAGCGAAATGCGCCCGGCCGACAATGCCGGCGGGGGCCATGGCAAGGGCTTCTTCCACTGTGACATCAAAGCCAAGTTCGTTAAGCTTTTGGCAGGTTTCCACCGTGCGCTGTTTGCGTACCCGACGGATATCTTCAAGTGTGTCAAGCAACTCCCGGTTTTCAATGTCTATAAAATAACCCAGGATGTGCGTTTCGGTTTTTGCTCTGACGGAAAATTCGATGGCCGGTATCACCTCGATGCCGATGCGTTCGCCTTCTTCCATGGCCTCTCTCACGCCGTCAATGCTGTCATGGTCGGTCAGAGCAATCGCCGTGAGCCCATTTTTTTTCGCATGGCGGACAACTTCCGTCGGTGTCATGGAGCCATCGGACATGACGGAGTGGGTGTGTAGGTCGATGTATTTTAC
>JAAYFA010000028.1 GCA_012728445.1 Clostridiales bacterium
GTCGGCGAGTTTAAAACTTTCCGTGTGCTCAGTTTAATCTTCCTCGTTGTTTGCTCCGTTTGCGGCATATTTGTAAAAAATCCTCCGGCCGATTTTGCACCCGTTAATGTGGCCGTCAAAAACGCCGCAAAAGCGCCCGTAGTACATGAGTATTCACCCATGGAAGTGCTCCGGAAACCTCAGTTTTACATTGTTATGTTTACATTTATGTTTGCCTGTATGGGCGGCTTGATGATGATAGGGTTTGCAAAGCCCATCGCCGTTGACAAAGGTCTTGCCGAAACGGCAACTGTCGGTGTGCTGGCCATTACCTTGTGCAACTCGCTGGGCAGACTTTTTTGGGGCTTTGTTTCGGACAAGATTGGCAGAAAATATACAATCATAACCTTATTGACCGGCTCTGCGATCATGTCACTCTTGGTGAACTCCGCAAAAGGTAACCTTATTTTTGTGCTTATCGGTATGATCGGGTTCTTCTACGGCGGGTTCCTTAGCGTCTTCCCCTCTTTGACTGCCGACTTATTTGGGCCGAAGAATATGGCGACGAACTACGGTATGGTGCTAGCGGGCTTCGGCTTGGGTGCCGTTGCCGCATCCTACATTGCGGGGCACTACAAAAACTTAGCCGCTACAGATATTAACCTCATGTTCCCGGCGTTCGTAATTGCTGCCGGCTGTGCTGTGCTCGGCATTATTTTGATGCTGTTCCTCAAACAAGCACCAAAAGAAAAGGCATAATATGTTTTGCCTATATAGTTTGATATTGTAATTTTAATAAGTAATAACCAAGAAGGGGCAATTCTCGTGTGTTCGTTAACACCGGAATTGCCCCTTTATTTTGTTTTTTTATTCTACAGTTTCATCATTAGCCTTGAACCATCCAACAAAGTGATGGTGCGGAATGATTGACAGTTGATTCTGTCCCTTCGTTCTTATTTGACCGAACTGCACGAATAATGCTTGTGCTTCAACCTCAATTGATAATCCTTGAAACAACCCCTGAAAACAGCACATGGCAAAAAGTATATTTGAATGTTATTTCCCTAAAATTATACATGCATCTTGTTGAACCGGCAGCTGTATGAATGGTTATCAGGGTGCAACCCGGTTTTTTGCTCGGATCATACCCCGATGCTCTGGTAACATGATAATAGGTGCCGTTATAATAATTGCAGCGATTTGATGAGGGATGGAGGTGGCCGATTGAGACGAGGGAAACGCAAGCTGAATTTTGCATAACGCTGTCTGCAGGCGCATTTCCATCCGCGTTTTCCAAAGAACCGAGTGGAATCGGTTTATATCCGATTCTATAGGGAACACCAAGTTCCCCTGCTTCTTTAAATGCGGGGGTGTTAACATGGAAGAAAACACTGACTTTAATACCCGGGTTCAGCGCCTTTTTTGCTGCCAATATCTCCGCAAGCCATGCAACTTGATCATCTTGAAAACAGATCAAGCTACGCTGTTCGTCTCTACCGAGCGAGTCTAAAAACACAAGCGAATGGACCGTTTTGTTCGCCGCATTCTTTAAGTCGATGCTGTACTGGGTCGCACCGGACAATCCTTCTTCATTCGCAACGATGCAATAGTCATATTGCGACAGCATAGCGGCAACATCCGCGGCTGTCCCGAGCATTTCGCCGTCATTATTGCCGGGCACATAGGCCCAGTATTGTTGCTTTTTTTCAAAAACCATTGCCAGTGACCGCAGTGCCGAAAGCTTGTGATAGGAATCGCTATTGTTATTCCCTTCAACCATATCGCCGCTGGCAACGACCAGGTCGGGGGCATAGGTATCGATTTCTTCTTCAATGGAAAGCAGTGTTCTGGTGTCATTGATAGCTAACCCGTTCATTAAATGGGTGTCCGTCACTTGTAAAACGGTGAAATCTCCTTTTTCATCCACGCTAAAGTCGGGTATTGCGCGGTTGACGATAGAAATGGTATTGCTGAGGCCCATGATGTCGCCTTTGTTGTATACATCCTCAATATCCGTCGTTTGAAAAAATCCCAAGATGCCGAAAAGCAGTGCCGTAACAATCGAAATCGTTCGTTTCATGGTAAGCCCCTTTCCTTATCTTTAAACTGATTTCAACTCGAATGAATATAATAAAGTATAACACAGATATTAGCAGGCGGCAAATTCAGAAACACGGGGTACTGTTTTGTAACGGTCGGCCGTGTCCCGTGTTTTCTATACACCTTCACCGGTTTCAAGCAGGTTTTCTGCTTCTTCCTCCGCCTCGGCTCTCTTCTTGAGTTCCTCAATAATAAACTTGTGTTTTTCTGTTGAGAGGTCGTAAAAGAAATAGGGAATAATGCCCAGCACGCCGGATATACCGTTGAGAACCACGGCAATCAATATTACCTTGTTGCGCATGAGGGGGTCGAACAGAATGTCCCAGTCCGAGGTGAAACCGATAGCTGCGAAGATAGCCGGCACAATCATGCCCGTGAGCATCGTGAGCGGTGTTGTAAAGAGCCCAAAGATGCCCGCAAAGCCGTCCAGACGCTCACCGTATTTGTATTGCTGGTAATCCCACTGGTCTGCGCCCATCGCCTGTGAGGCGACCGAAGCCGGCGTGGTGAGCAAGATGGAAATGAATGTAATCCCCGTGAACAAAGCGATGCTGTTCACGCGTAGGGCATAATATTGTCCCAAAAGGCTTATCAGGCCGACACCGCTTGCAATAATCTTTAAATTGCGTTTGTCAAATCGTTTAATCAGCGCCGGCGCTAAAATAAAACCGGGGTTATATGCAAGCCCTATTACAGTCATATAGATACCCAACAGCCATTCTTTACGAAGCGCATACACAAACATAAAAGTGACAAACGACACACTGCCGGCATTAATGCTGCCAAGCAGCCCCGATATGGTGTTAATCCAGTGGTACTTGTTGCTCAGCACGGATTTTGCGCCTTGTTTAAAACTGATTTTCGGTTTGTGGCTTTTTGGTATCACTACCTTATCTTCCACCTTGTATGCGAGAAGATAGACCATTGGGATAAACACAAGTAGCAGCGCCGGCATAACAGTGCGGTATGTACGCAGGTTTTCATAACCGCCGGTCATGGTGGCAAGCACAGGCAGTACCACGTTGAAGATGGATGGAATGATAGAACTGATGATGGTGCCGAAGGACATCAGCCGCGTGCGCTCCTCCGTATTGGGGGAGATTACATTAATCAAGTTCAGCGACTGATTGGCAAAGCTGCTAAAATTGCCGTATACGGAAAACAAGAGATGTAGAATCCAAAACCGGCTGAAATAGGTCATGGCGCCAAAAGGCAGGTAAGCGAGCAGGACGATTATAACGAA
>JAAYFA010000206.1 GCA_012728445.1 Clostridiales bacterium
CATAGCTGCCGTCCGAAGCACCGACAATGCGGACAACCTTGGCGACATCTTGCTTTTGTGCATAGTTGTCAAAATAAGCGTTTGTTACCGTAGCACCAAGGCTCAGGGGAACCAGATTTACCTTTTCGGCCCCTGTCTGCGCTTTTACGAGTTGAACAAATTGGTCAAGTCTTTGTGCTTGGTCATACGTATTGCAAAACGGCGGGAAGTTGAAGCAGTAAATCCTGTCCTCGCCGATTTGATCAGCATAATTTTGCATAGGCATCATATTGAAAAAGCTGTTGCGGGCATCCGGGTCATATTGAGAAAGAGGGTAGTTGCGCTCAACTGCCTTGACATTTTCAACCGATTTGCCCTGTAGGTCGTGTGTTGCATATTTGAACATGTCCGGCATGTATTCCCTGACGATGTCGCTGAGCCCCATATCCTTTTGCAGGAACAGGGTAAGCAACACTCTTGGGACAAGCTTTATAATGTCATCCATAAGCGCTGCGGTGCTTAAGTTTAGTACACGCCACTGGTCCGGGAATGTACCGTCGTTTTGGATTTGATTGCCTTCGTCGTCAAACAGTGCCACGTCAGACATACCAATGCCCGGCACGACAATAACGGGGTTGGATGAGCCGGTGAGGGCGGCTTCGGCTTGTGTTGTCTCACTGAGTGTGGAATTTTGTGCAGTTGCCGCGGTACCGGTGATTGTGCCGGCTGCCATGACGCCGAACACCAGGGAGAGTGCCAATAGTAGGGAGATGCTTTTTTTGGCGAGGTGCTTCATTGTAGTGATCATTCCTTTCTTTGTGCAAAAACATTTTGTCTAAGCTTGTAGCTTAATAAAATACAATAATATTCTAGCATAACCGCACGTTGTTTTCAAACCTTTATCACATTTTTTTGCGAGAGGTGTTTTTTAGGGATCTGATAGAACCCTTTTTAAAGATGACCGGGTATAACAGGCAAAAAACCACAAATGATGCGATCACCATTTTATTGGCCATGTTGTCCATGAGGCGGAAGTTCTGCCTTTCCGGTGTGCCTGCAAAAAAATAAAGGAGCACATGCGTAGTGAAATACAAAGGTAAAGCGAAAACACAGAATTTTTTAAAATTGATGGTTTTGAGTCCCGCACCCCACTTTTTTACAATCATAAAAATTGCAAAAAGAAAGGCAACGCTGAGCCCCACAAACAGCGGCAGATAAAGCGCTGTGCCTTCATACCGAAAAGCGAAAGGCCTTACAAGCGTGGCCGAAAAGCATAGGCCTAACGTGAACACAAAATTTAACAAACCATATAACCAAGAGGGCATTTTGGCGGTAAAAGGCTCCTCGTTGTCGGCCGCTGCAACAAGGCGTTTAAATGGGAATAGAACAAAAATGAGCATCATCAACCCACCGGCCAAAAAGCCGGTAGCATATTCCCACATCGACCATCCGCTGAACTTTAGCAGTGTGCTACCGAAGCTTTGCGCCAAATGATAGCCGCCTTCGGAAAAATACAGCAGTAGGTCCGCACCTGTGATGGCAAAAGCAAAAGCTGCACAGATGCCGAGCATCATTCTGCCACCTGTTTTATCTTTCAACCCAAAGCGTACCGTCAGCCAGACAGCTCCGGCTGTTATAGCGGAGGAGATGATATTCACGGATGTAAAATAATTTCTGCCGCCATGGATAGCCTTTGCCCACGGATGGCTAAAGTAATGCTGCAAATATACCTGCCATGGCGTGCCGTTAACACCGGCCTGCTCAAGTCCCTGCGTGAATAATTCGCCCGCCTGCGGCTGGACAAGGTTTAAAATAGCGGGAGAAATCGCCGCTCTGCTCACATATTTAACAGCGAAATATACGCCCAAAACAAGCAACATTTCTTTCCACCCGTATGCTTTGTCGCTGAAAAATCGACTCAGCATAAAAGCGAAAAGCGCCGCCATGCCAAAGCCCAAACACAGCATAAGGAACAAGCCTGAAAGAGGATTGATAAACATCGTTATCATCTGCCCGTTTTCCTCGCGCACACCGCTCTCAAGCACACCGGTTATTTGGCCGTTGAGCGTCCCCCAGCCGGGCGTGGTGAGCATAAAGGAAAAAGCGGTGAAAGAATACAGCAAGAAATTGGTTTTACGCCTGAAGCCGAAAACAGAAAAAACAAGCAGCAAAAACACCATGCCGCAAGTGAGCAAACCCCAAGCGGCGCCCCAACCTTGTTCACCCCGAAAGCGCCATAAGGCGCCCATGAGAAAAGCACCCATTAAAACTGCCGCTGTTTTTTGTAGGCGGGACAGTTCGACGGGTACAAAAGAGTGTCCTACCATTGTGTTACTTGTCACAGAATTCCCCCTTGTTACAATTATCATATCATGAACAGTCTAATGAACGGTAGGAGAAAAAGCAATAACAAAATAAAAAATGCGGACGGTGTAAAACCGCCCGCTAGTCTATGGATCGTTATCTCAACAAGTCGGAATACCCCTTTGCACCAACGTATCGGTAGGTTAAATCGCTTGCCGCTTTGAGCAGGGTCTCAATTAAATCTGTTAAGAACTCTTTGATAGGGCTTGGTTCGACAACCGTTGGGGCTTCCCGATAACCGATTTTAACCAATATATCTTTGAGCCGCTGTGTTGCGGCGTCGGCCACAGCTTGGTCACCGATGGTGGCTTCTAATGCGTCCTCGGCCTGTGCGATGGCGGCGTGGAGTTCCGTGAGGTCAGCGGCGCTGATATCATATTCACCGGCTTCGTGTAGTGCCAGCAACTTTTGCGTGTCCGGCAGGAGAAAGCGGCGGATTTCTTTGCTGTCTGACCCATTGTTGAACTGTGGGAAGCGCTCGGGGTCGGCATTAATATCATTAAAATTGGGGTTGGTAAAAAGCTCGCGCACCAAATTCATGCATGCGGCATTTTTGCCGGCTTGTTCATGGTCTTGATTGTAGAAAAACCAGGTGTTGTCCGGTAAAACGCAGGTGGAGGCATCCAGACTTTTATTTGGTGAAATGTATTTGCTGCCTGCGTGCAAAGCAAGATAATCCGCAGGCAATTGCTGATCTGCCGCGGCGGCAGTGACGCCGAGGGCTGTGGACTGTATATGGATGACACCGTCGGTGTTGGAATTCTTATCGGCTGCGAGGATCGAAAACAAGCCTGTCGCATCGCTGAACTTTAAGTTATAGCCGCAAACATTATTGATAATCGCACCTTTTTGCCGGATCATATAGTGGATATTATCTTCAAGATTCAGCTGGGCTTGGTAAAAGGCATCTGTCTTTGCACGGCATTCGGCATATTCGGGGCCGGCAAGCCATTTGTCCGCCAGAGCGGGGTAGTCTTCCTTGGGCATCATCGCCCAGAAGTTCGGCGCACAGCGTATCATGGCATCCATCGCACCGTTTAGTACAGCCTCAAGCGTATCCAGCAGTACCTGCCGCGGAATCAGCCTCATGAGTAAATTGACCGCGTAACCCATTGTTTTGGCGCCACCATCTGCAAGTGCAGCGGGGAACAAGTCGCGGTAAAGCGATTCATCCGAAAGGTCAAAGTCTTTTGCAAGCATATTCTCCAACGCCTGGGAACCGTTGAGCAGGGCTACAATATTAACAACCTTTTCAACATCGCCCTTGTCTTTAAACTGTTCGGCATAGGCGGTAAAAATAGAAGCGCCAAGGCTCGCGTTGAGAATATTAACCTTGTCGTGCCCCGTCTGCTCTTTGACCAGTTGAATAAACTTATCGAGTTCCCGAGCGGTCTGCATCGGGTCGCCAATGATATTGAAGGCAAAATAATAGACATGGTCATACCCCACAACATCACAAATCCCGCGCAACGGAATATTGATAAAGAGGTGGTTAATCTCATCGTCGCTCAGCTCCGCAAAGGAGCGCTCATACTTGACCACCTGCAGGTTCTCCACCGGTGTGCCGTCTTTTTTAGTGGCTTGGCGCCAAAAAACTTTTTTTGCTGTTTCGTAAACGGCATTGGTAAAACCGTTGTCCTTTTGCGTAACCAACATTTTCGCAAGCGGAAGTGCAAGGTTTTTTAGGGCCATATCGATCGCTTCATTCTCATCAAGCATAAAGCCGCCCTTGATGTACGGTTTGCCGTCGGAACCGAGCACGGGGTTCCCTTGTGCATCCAACAGCGCAACATCGCTATCCGTTATGCCGGGTACGACAATGAAGGGGTTGTGGGGGCAGTCACAGCCGTTTTCCACAAGTTCTGTCGGTTCGTCGGTGTTCGATATGCTTGTACCTTCAGCCATGCAGGGGGATTTTTCTGCTGCCTTCACATTTTGCGTGTTGACGCTTGCAATCTGTGCGTGTGTAATCGAGCCGCTGACGCCCGCAACGGAAAAAACCATAGCCAGACAAACAAGCAGTGCAAGGCATTTTTTTAATGTTTTACTCATTTAAATTTCCTCCTGATTTGAAATTTGCCAGCCAATTGTAAAGCGTGATTTTCGGCAATGGTTCTGCTCTATGTGCATTTCACAACCGGCTATGTTGAGATGAATATAAATAAAATTATATCAGATTTCAAACAACTTGCAACTCATAAAACGGAAAAAACAACGCTATTCTTGCACCGGATTCTTCTTTAAATAGTCCGCCAAAAACTCCGCATCTTTAACTTCCAGCCCTTTTTCTCCGGCAAGTGACTCTAAATGATGCGTAAACTCATGCTTCAAGGTGTGGGTAAGCTTTTCGTTCAACCGTTTCTCATCAAGATAGCCGTAGACTTTTTCAAACGAACCGTAATAGATGGAAATGTACCTGCCCAGATTGCCGCCGCGGTGGTATTGTCCCAGAATATATAGGTTTATACCGGCCGGGTTTGGCATTGCTTCGGGCAACAGAATAATGCCTCCGTTGAGTTCGTTGAACAACTCTTTCGGAAATTCGGATACAATATCATCCAGCATTTTTTCCATTTCAGCGATTGTAATCATTCTGTCATCCTTCGCCTTGCATCACAGCAAAGGCACATCGTATGCCATCTACGCTTGCCGACACAATACCACCGGCGTAACCCGCACCTTCACCGCAGGGGTATAATCCGCGGGCTTCTTCCGCTTGGTAAAACTCATCCCGTAAAATACGAACGGGGGAAGAACTGCGCGTTTCCGGTGCCGTCAAAACAGCTTCGGGCATAGCAAAACCGACAAGTTGCCTGTTCATCGCCCTTAAAGCCTGCGCCATGTTGTCCGTAACATTTTTTGGTAAGATTTTGCGCATGTCGCTCATTGTAACCCCCGAAGGGCAGCTCGGTTTAACAGCACCAAGCTTGCGTGAAGGGGTATCATTCAAAAAATCACCCACAAGTTGCGCAGGCGCAGAGTAGTCGGAACCGCCCAGGACAAAGGCTTTTTGTTCAATTTCGCGCTGCAAGTATATGCCGGCAAGCGGGTGCTCGCTCCCAAAATCTTGCGTGTCAATGCCCACGAGCAGGGCGGAGTTGGAGTTGCTGCCGTTCCTTGCATAGGCGCTCATCCCGTTGACAACCAGCCCGCCTTTTTCGGACGAAGCGGTGACAACCGTGCCGCCCGGGCACATGCAAAAGGTATAGGCCCCTCTGCCGTGCAAAGGGTGGCAGGAAAGTTTGTACTCTGCTGCGCCTAAAGCGGGGTTACCGGCAAAGCGACCATACTGGGCTTTGTCAATCATTTCACGCGGGTGTTCAATTCTGGCACCGACGGAAAACGGTTTTTGGATGATTTTTATGCCCAGCGCATACAGCATTTCAACCGTATCC
>JAAYFA010000222.1 GCA_012728445.1 Clostridiales bacterium
ACCGTGAGTTGGTGAAACAAGCACTTGGTGTTGATTACCGGGGAGTCGGCGCGCCGTATATTGGCCCACCCCTTTTTAAAGAGTTGCCGGACAGGCGCGTGAACGAAATTGAAGGCTGTTACATGCGGTGGATAGAGCACCAAACCGGCGGCTATTGGGACTTTTGCGACTTTCCGCTGAAAGATGCCGACCCGGAAACCATCGCGAACTACCCCGTGCCGGACCCCGACAAATTTGATTACAGCCGTATTGCCGAACAGACAACACGGGGGACGGCAGACTGTTACAAAACTCTTTAAAAACGGCACTAAAAATGATATAATAACCATAGCAAAAAGATACAGAAAAGAGGCATTGCTATGGGACGAATAGAAGGAACTGACAGAGAGCAAATCCAGCTGATGAGTTACGAAAACTTTATCGGCGAAGATAATATGGTCAGAGTAATAGACCGTTTTGTTGATGTGTGTGACCTTGAAAAGCTGGGTTTCCAAAAGATGCAACCGGCTCAAACGGGCAGACCATCATACCCGCCTGAAGCAATGGCAAAGTTGTATGTTTACGGGTATGAAAACGGTATTCGTTCTTCACGCAAAATAGAAAAGGAAACACTTCGCAACGTCGAGGTAATGTGGCTGATAAACAATCTTCAACCGGATTACAAAACAATCGCTGAGTTTCGGCGTGAAAATATCCGGCCTTTTCAGAAACTATTCAAAGAATTTGTGCGACTATGCAAATCATGGGAGTTAATAGGCGGTGAGCTGATAGCAGTAGACGGCACAAAAATAAAAGCAAGCAACAATAAAAAAACAAATTTCAGCCGCAAGAAGTTGGATGACAGAATAAAAAGAATCGACAAACAAATTGAGCAGTATCTTGCGGATGTTGAGGAAGCCGATAAAAGAGAAACCACATCGAAATCTGTTGCACCTAAAAATCTTGATGAACTTATTGAACGAAAAGAGCTGTACGAAAATTACATAGCACAGCTTGACGAAACCGGGGAAAACGAGATTTCGCAGGTTGATCCGGATGCAAGGCTGATGGGCAATAACCGTGGCGGAGTAGATGTTGCGTATAATGTTCAAAGTGCAGTTGATAGCAAAAATCACATCATCCTCGACTATGATGTATCACAAAACCCCGCCGACCACGGGCAACTTGGGAACATGGTTAAAAAAGTTAAAAAAGCATTGAAACTACGTCGCTTTACCGTTGTTGCCGACAAAGGATATTATCAGGGTGAAGACCTTCTAAGGGTAAAAAAACTGAAGGTTACATCAATTGTATCAAGGCAGAAACCCGGGAACCCCAAAGACCAGCCCAAGGAGTTCCACAGTGACAAGTTTTTATACAATGAAAAAGAAGACACATACACATGCCCGACTGGAAAGACTCTTTATCCTCACAGCAAAGAAACGGCAGCACGCAGAAATTATCACAACAAAGAGGCTTGCTTGAACTGTGAATACTGCGATGTTTGTTCGAAAGGCCAACGGGGTTTCAGGGCGGTAACCAGAAGTCAGTACGCAAAGATTTACGAAGAAACCAACAAGCGAATGCAAGAAAACATGGACATTTACAGGCTTCGGCAGCAAATTGTGGAGCATCCGTTTGGGACAGTCAAGCACTCCATGCATGGATACTACTTTCTGCTTCGAACTCGACGAAAGGTGCGAACAGAAGTGGCACTGCTCTTTTTGGGATACAACCTGAAAAGAGCGTATAAAGTATTGGGGTTCAGCGAGATAATGGCAAGGTTGGATGCCGTTTCTCACTGCCTTTTTCGACCATTGTTGCATATTGACATTTCAAAGGTTAAAGGAGCTGCTTAACTTTAAAGTTTTCCACAAAAGCACTTTTCGGGTGCTGTTTTGTAACGGTCTG
>JAAYFA010000065.1 GCA_012728445.1 Clostridiales bacterium
AATAGCGGTAAAGCACCGTTAAAGCCGCAACCACAGGTATCGACCACAAGGACCAAAGGGCCAGCGTTTTGCTCATAGAGAACATGGCTGTCAGTATACCGACAATTAAAAGGGTATCTCTTACAATAACGATTAATGTACTGGAATATATATCGGACAGCGTTTCAACATCGCTATTGATGCGTGTGAGTATTTTCCCACTTGAGTTTTTATCAAAAAAACGCATCCCAAGATTTTGTATATGAGAAAACAATTTTGTTCGTATTTTATGGATAATGGACTGACCAAGGAAGGTTAAAACAACCGTTTGGCCATAGTTGCCGGCTGCACCGACCGTAACTGTAAAAAGGTAAAGTAATCCAAAAGATAGAAAAATGTTAAATTCATATATGCCCTTTGTCAAATAATTATCGATAATCGTTTTTAATATGTACGGTTGCGCTATGGATGCAATGTTTACCAACAATGCGAGTAGGACGGCAAGCACCGCTAACCCTTTGTAATAACGAAAATAAGATAAAAGACGAATAACGGTCGACCCTTTTTTCTTATCGACAAACTCTTTCATACTGCCATCCATAACAGCTTTTTCTTTTGAGCTATTCAACCGAGTCACCTTCTTCCTCGTTTAAGCTCTCTTGGGCTAATATATCTTCAACCATTTTACAATATGTGCCGCCGGAACTAATGAGTTCTTGGTGACTGCCGTATTCTTCAATTTCGCCTTCGCTACTCAGCAACAATATTTTATTCGCAAGGGACGATGCCGATAATCTGTGCGTAACAATAACAAACGTACAATCAGCAATTATGTTTTTTAAATTCCCTAAAATTTCTCTTTCCGTTTCGGCATCAACAGCGGACATGCAGTCATCTAATAAAAGTATTTTAGGTTTTGCAGCAATCGCCCTTGCCAACGCTACGCGCTGCTTTTGTCCACCCGACAAGGTCATCCCCCGTTCACCAAGCACAGTGTTATATCCTTTTGGGAAATCGGAGATGTTATCATGAACAAAGGCGGCTTTGGCTGCTTCTATGACTTGTTCGTCAGATATATTATTCTTGTAGAAACGAATATTTTCTGTTATCGTATCCGAAAACAAAAATGTATCTTGAGGAACAAAGGCACATTCATTTCGTAGCGTTTTTAAGGGTATTTTATTAATATCGTGGCCGTCAACAAACAGCATATCTTCATCGCATTCCCACAATCTCATGATCAGTTCCAATATTTTAGTTTTGCCGCATCCCGTCGGGCCCATAATAGCCAAGGACCCTCCATGAGGAATATCAAATGATATGTTTTTTAAAATCTGATTACCATTGGTGAATGAAAAGCTCAGATCTTTTGCCGATATAGAGCCGCTGTCAAGTGTCGTTATATTCATATCTGCTTTTGCATCGGTTATAGTGGGTTCTTCTAATAGTATTTTATCCAGCCTCTTCATGGATGTCATCCCGCGCTGCCATCTGTCCACTATTTTCCCTATGTTACTGATGGGGTTCATAATGAGGAGTAAGTAAGAATTAAAGGAGACAAAATCGCCTAGTGATACTTGACTTTTGGCGACCATAGACCCGCCCGCAACTAAAAACACTGAAAACACAATTCCAAAAGCAAGACTTACGGAAGGGTTCATCACAGCAAATGCTCGGGCTAACGTTGTCTCGGCCTTCAATTTGTTTGTGCTTAAAATATTAAAAACGGCACTTTCCTTTTCTTCCTGAGAAAAAGACTTAATAACCCTGATACCGGTTATATTCTCCTGCACTTTCGAAGCGATATCGGAAATAGATTCCTGGACTTTACCATATCTTTTTCTTATCAAGAGCCTGAGTTTTATCAAGAGAAAAACTAGCAATGGTATAGGTGCAAAAGCCATCAGCGTAAATAAACCGTTTATTGAAAGACTCATATTTATTATCGACAGCACCACTGTGACCACCGCATCAATAATTGACACAGTGCCAAAACCAATCATTGCACGAATAGCCTGAACATCGACAATTAATCTTGTAATGATATCTCCGGTGTTGTTGCGAACATAATAATCGGGATACAATTTTTGCAAATGTGAAAACAATTTTTCACGCAAATGGAACTCTATGTATCTACAGAATCCCATGATCAGATATCGCCAAAGGAATCTTGAAAGGAAAGCCCCAACAGCTATGAATGCTAAAGATAATGCGACACGTTTGACTGCATCGATATTTATTTCAGAGGCGGCCAGAGCGTCAACAGCAAAGCCCAGTCTCCGTGGTATCATCGTGTTTAAGTAGGTTGCAATAAATACTACGATAAGCCCCGATGTGTATCGAAACCAATGCTTTTTAAAATATTGCAAGACTATTTGACTTGCCTGCAAAGTAGTCACTCCAAATAAAATTTATAAATCAAATTATAACAAATTCTTAAGAAACTTACAACTTCTCTCCATGCCTTATTCTTTGTAAAAACAAAAAAACGGTTTCAGCTTTCGCATCGACCGTTTTTATTTAGCACTTATATTCTATTATAGTCACTTGGCGGATGGCCTTGGAAGATAAGGAATCAGCTTTTTCGCAAAGCCCGGTATCGGCATTGTTTGCAGCCAAATCTTTCCGGGCCCGGTAAGCGTGGTTAAGAAAAGTCCTTCCCCGCCAAATAGGACATTTTTGAAACCTTTTACCATTTCTGCCTGATATGTAACCGTTTCTTCAAAAGCGGCAACACTCCCCGTGTCTACAATAATTCTTTCACCGGGTGACAGGGTACGTTTCACACAACTGCCGTCAATTTCGAGAAAGACTTTGCCTTGGCCCGACAAACGCTGCATAACAAAACCCTCGCCGCCAAACAACCCCGCTTTAAAGCTCTTATTTATATAAGCACTTAAAGTTACAGATGGCTGTGCGCAAAGAAATGCTGTTTTTTGAGCAATTATGGCGACTGCCGTAACATCAATGTCTGCAATACTCCCGGGATATGTGCTTGCCACAACAATTTCCTGATTGGACGCGTTGGATGTAAAGGTAGCCATGAAAAGCGATTCACCGGACACCATACGACCCAACCCCTTTAATAATCCGCCCTGCATATTTGTAGCCATCGTGATACCGCTGTCCATCCACGAAAGACCACCGGATTGTGTAAAAATGCTTTCTCCCGCATTAAGCTTCATGGAAACCGCAGGCAGGTTCTCTCCGAATATTTTGTATTCCAATGCATTTAAGTTGTAACCCGGTTGCTGAGCGACAGGCACATACACCGGCGGCACCGAAGATGCAGCTTGAACTGAAGGCTGTCGAAATTGGGCATCGGACAAAACAGGTTGTGCTTCGGCAGTGGTCGGGGCTGCAACAGGAGCCGGTGGATGCACAGCGACAAAAGAAGTGGCCGCTTGAGGCGTAACCGTCGCTTTGCCGCAAGTGGGACAAAATTTTGCTCCCGGAGACATTGATGTACCGCAACCCGCACAGAAATTATTTGCCATAATAATCAATCCTTTCAAGATAGAATTAAAATATGTATTAAAAAGAACCGGTGCTGTAGCAAAGAAAAAGTCGCCCCTCATTTTTCAATTGAATTGCGCATAAGAGGGAGCAGATAGCCGTATCCCTTTTCTTCCATTTCTTCCATTGGTACAAACAAAAGGGAAGCACTATTGATGCAATACCGCAAGCCGCCTGTTTCCTTGGGTCCGTCATCAAAAACATGCCCCAGATGAGCATCACCGGTTTTACTTCGCACTTCGATACGTTTTCTCCCAAAAGACCTATCGACAACTTCATTAATTAAGTTACCGTCAATAGGTTTTGAAAAACTTGGCCATCCGCAGCCGGCATCAAATTTGTCACTTGAAACGAAAAGTGGTTCGCCCGTTGTGACATCCACATAGATACCAGGTTTGAAATTAGCATTATATTCATTTTGGAAAGGTGGCTCGGTTGCGCTGTTTTGTGTACCCTTATATTGCATTTCCGTCAATTTCTGTTTCAACTCTGCCTTTGGTTTTGCTTGGAAACTCATCTGCCCGACACGTGCCACCTTTGCCTTTTCAATTTTCTCTTTGGATATGTGGCAGTATCCATTCGGATTCTTGTCTAAGTATTTTTGGTGATACTCCTCAGCCGGATAATAATTTTTCAGCGGCAGAACTTCAACAGCAATCGGTTTCTTGTACTGTTTGGCGAGTGTCAGTATTGAGCTGTCGATGATTTCCTTATTATCACTGTCCACATAATAGACTCCGGTTCTGTATTGACTGCCGATATCCCCACCTTGCCTGTTTATTGCAGTCGGGTCAATTGCCGCATAAAATAGTGGCAAGAGCACGTCCAGCCCCGTTACGGTGGCGTCATAAACGACTTTAACCGTTTCCGTGTGACCGGTTTTGCCTGTGCATACTTCTCTATATGTCGGATCTTCGGTGTGCCCGTTTGCATACCCGGACTCTGTTTCCACAACACCTTTGATAACGGACATATACTTATCAATACCCCAAAAACATCCGCCCGCCAGATATATTTCTTTCAAACTCGTATGAAGCATCTTGATTTTCCTCCTTTACTGTAGATGAAAGGGCGCTTTGCCCCATGAACAAACCTTAATCCTTTGTTCGGCCGCAACTTGGAGCAAATCCCCACTTTGCAGCAATTTAAGCTCAAACTCTCTTTTGAGCCATTCGTTATCAATCTCACTTGGCGTATTGCCAATCGGATAAGAAGGATGTAAAAAGAATTCGGTGATCCCAGGTTTCATTGATTTAATCTGTTCAACATAATAATCTCTCAGAACATCATAGGTCTGAATATTCTTAATAGAATGTGGGTTTGATACGATGTCGTCAGGCATACAAATGTCATAACGTTTTGCAGTAGTGACAATCATTTTATGCGCCAACAGCAGTACGCCGGGAACTTTTCTGCCGAGCTGTCTCTCTAAAAACGCAGGGCTTTTAGGAAAGCGAAACGGTAATGAATACTTTTTACAAAATCGAAAAGCATTTACAAAAAACAATCGTCCGTTGATACCGTAAAGTGTTCCGCAATGATTGTCGGCGTGGTCCGGCACACAGCCGTTGTCAACCATAAATCGATACTGTGCTTCCAACTCCTGTGTGACTTCTTTGCTTTTTGCCCTTAATGCGAGTATCTTATTGTCATGCAAAAGGCCTTTGTCATCATTGAGTGATTTTGCGTCGCTGTTACTTTGCCAGCGGTTTTCTTTATCGTCAGAGTTAATGGTGAGGTGAACGCCAACAGATAGTTTATTTACTGCAGCAATCGTTGCCGCATCCCCGGAATCCCCCGCTACCGTCAACAAAGAAGCGGACGATATTAAGCTTTTTTCAAACAGTTCGGTAATCGCCTTATTTGTGCTCGTCTGCACACCGAAATCATCGGCATTAACAATTAAATATTTATTGGTTGAGCTGCTCAATGCTGCCACCTCAAATCAATGCTCTAAACTTCTTATTATAATTATATCATTTTAACTGTCGTGCGTAAATATTATTTGGCTTTAAAATTCGGTAAATACATCCCCATGTCAACCAGTATTGATTGAATTGTATGTACATCTGCATCTTTTGGACTAAACCCTTCTTTAGCACAAAGTGCGGCAGACACACCGGCGGCTTGACCTGTGATGTAGCATCCCGGCATTACTCTAATGGACGACTGCATCGCCCGGTCGGTCGAAACACATCGACCTGCCATCAAAAGGTTATCCATCACCTCAGGAACCAGAATTCTGTACGGAACACCATAGTTTTCACCTTTTTTATAGCGGTAATCGGTATGATCCGTCAGGAATTCGTTGAAACTCTCAACAGAGTTATCGCTGGCGTGAATATCCACGGGATAGCAGTATCTTCCGATTTCATCATCGAAAACCGCACGCCTAATAAAATCCGCTAAAACCAGCGTATAAATACCGTGAACGCGCCTTGTTTCTCGGATGCCGAGCATGGCACCCGTTGCGACAAGCTCCATGTTCTCATAACCCGTTAAATATTCTTTATAATATTTTTTATAT
>JAAYFA010000029.1 GCA_012728445.1 Clostridiales bacterium
CCATGGGAATGATCGTTGCCGAGGATTTACAAGCACACGGCAATAGGCGCGGAAACCCTGTGATTATGGTTGATGACGATATTAACAAGCAAGGCAAACGCATCAGAGGGATACCGATACTCGGTGGCTGTGAAAACATTCCGGAATTGGCGAAACAGTACAAAATTGATGAGATTATTGTCTGCATACCTGCAGCATCCCCGGAAAGGCAGGTAGAGATTTTGAAAATCGCGATGGAAACCGGATGTGTACTGAAGACGTCGCCCACTCTGCTTGAAATGTCCGCAGACGAAAACGCAATACTGAAGGTCAGAAATGTTGAGATAACAGATTTACTGCCTCGTCCGGAAGTGAAGCTGGATACAGAAGTTTGCAAATATTTAAAGAATCAGGTTGTTCTTGTTACAGGAGGCGGAGGTTCCATCGGTAGCGAACTTTGCAGACAGGTAGCATTGTACGAACCGGAAAAGATTATAATATTCGATAACTATGAAAACAATGCTTTTACGCTGCAAAATCAGCTTGAGGATATGTACAAAGAAAGTCCACAGATAATCGTCCGTATTGGTTCCGTTCAAGACTTGGCGCGTCTGCATGAGGTGTTTGAGGAGTTTCGTCCGGATGTCGTTTTCCATGCCGCTGCCCACAAGCATGTGCCGCTCATGGAAGACAGCCCTTGTGAAGCAGTAAAAAACAACATATTCGGATCCATGAATACAGCGCAAACCGCGATGGAGTTCGGTGTAAAGAAATTTATTGTTTTATCCACGGACAAGGCGGTAAACCCTGCTAATGTAATGGGTGCTACCAAGAGGGTAACGGAAAAAATCATTCAACATTTAGATAAGCACACAACGAGCACACGCTTTGCCGCAGTACGCTTCGGCAACGTTCTCGGGTCCAATGGAAGCGTTATTCCAATTTTTAAAGAGCAGATTGAGCATGGCGGGCCGGTTACCGTAACCGACGCCGGCATGACAAGGTATTTTATGACGATACCGGAAGCGGCGCAACTTGTCGTACAGGCCGGGGGACTTGCCCATGGCGGCGAGGTTTTTGTGCTGGATATGGGGGAGCCCGTTAAAATTTTAAGTCTTGCCGAAAACTTAATCCGTCTCTCCGGCTTTACCCCATATGTTGACATTGACATAAAGTTTACCGGTTTGCGCCCCGGAGAAAAGCTCTATGAAGAGCTTTCTCTGCCGGAGGAAATGGGCGGCAGGCAGATGACGGCCAACAACAAAATATTTGTCACGTCACCCGTTGATTTTAGCGAAGATGAGTTGCTAAAAGCTTTGGAGGAATTGCGATGTGTCAACCGGAAGAATGTGCGACAATTGCTGAAAAAGATTGTACCGAATTATACTGAAAAGGGTGAATGCAGACCCTGCGTCGAAGGCAATGAAAAACCATAGTATTCTTTTGGAGACGCAGAATATGCGGTTTACAGCCAGGCATTTCAAGAATTGTTAACGAGGTAGGGCAGAGATTGAAAAAAATATTATTTGTTGCAACTTTAAGCATTCACTTTCAGTACTTTTATTTGCCTTATTTCAAATTTCTCAAGGATAACGGCTGGGAAGTCAGTTCCGTATGCCTAGACCCCGTTGAGATGCCTTGTTGTGATAAAAATTATGGGATATGTATTGAAAGATTGCCCTACAATGCAAAAAACATTCTGGCTTACAAACAACTTAAAGAGATTATAAATAGTAATAAGTTCGATGTTATTCATTGCAACACACCTATGGGAGGAGTGCTCGCAAGATTAGCCGCAAAAAAAGCAAGAAAGCATGGGACAAAGGTGATTTACACCGCCCATGGCTTTCATTTTTATAAAGGAGCACCCCGTTCGGGTTGGCTTCTTTACTATCCGATTGAGCTTCTTTTATCGAGGGTTACCGACTGTCTTATAACGATAAATGATGAGGATTACTGCTTTGCAAAAAAACGTTTAAAAGCTGCGGAAGTAGTCTATGTCCATGGCGTAGGGTATGACAATGAAAAGTTTATGAAACCCTCACAAGAGAAAAAACACGAGTTACGTCGGAAAAACGGATATTCGGATTCCGATATTTTACTGGTATATGTTGCGGAACTTAATGAAAACAAAAACCAAAAAGTGCTGATCAAAGCATTTGAGAGAATTACAGAAAAAAATAAAAAAGCCAGACTGCTGTTGATCGGTCCGGACAGACTGAGCGGTGAGAACCAACAGCTTGCCCGAGATCTTGGTATTGATGATAAAGTGGATTTTTGGGGAGTCAGAACAGATGTCCATGAACTGATTCCGATGTGTGACATTGCCGTTGCTTCAAGCATTCGCGAAGGATTGCCCGTTAATATTATGGAGTCGCTCACGTGTGGTGTGCCTGTCGTCGCGGCGGACAACCGCGGACACAGGGCGCTGATTAAAAACGGTGAAAACGGCTATCTTACAAAACTCAGCAGCGCCGAAGAGCTTGCGGAAAAAGTGCTGGAAGTTATCGAAGATGACGAAGGTTACCGCAGACTTTCCGAAAACGCAAGTAATGGCATTGTTATTTTTGACAAGGACCATGTTTTGGAGGAGATGAAAGCAATTTATGGCAGAATGTAAAAGGGTGCTTCATGTACTCCACTCTATGAATTGCGGCGGTGCGGAAACACTGATCATGAATATCTATCGCAACATCGACCGTTCGAAAATTCAGTTTGACTTCCTTGTAAACTGCTTTGAAGAGATGTATTTCGAGGGCGAAATAAAAGAGCTTGGCGGGCGCATATACAGAATGAAATTCCTAACCAAAATATCTCCTCCTCTCTATAAGTTTAAACTTATCAGGTTTTTCGAAGAGCACAGGGAATATAGAATTGTGCATTCACACCTCGAAACAACGACCGGAATCATATTAAGCTGTGCTAAAAGGGCCGGTGTAGCGGGACGAATTGCTCATAGCCATAACTCTCGTTATCCCCGTTCAGGGAGCTTATCTGTTTTAGAAAACGTTTATAAAGACTATTGCAAAAATAAAATAGTGCCAAATGCCACTGATAAGTTAGCTTGTTCAAAAAAATCGGCAGAGTGGTTGTTCGGGAGTGGGAGCAGGGAAACGACCATTGTGAAAAATGGTATTGAAACCGAAAAATACCGGTTTTCTCAGACTGCTCGCGAAGAAGTCAGAAAAGAGATGGACATATCTCAAAAAACAACGGTTTTGGGGCATGCCGGAAGGTTTTATGACCAAAAAAATCATAGTTATCTTATCGATGTCTTTGCCGAGTATGAAAAGGATAATCCGGATACAATGCTCTTGCTTGCAGGAGAGGGCCCTTTGCTTGAACAGATACGAGAGAAGGTCTCTTCGGTAGGGCTTTGTGAAAAAGTGAAATTTCTTGGCCTTAGATCCGATATGAACAAAATCTTGCAAGGCTTGGATGCGTTTTTATTACCCTCAAAATTTGAGGGGCTACCGCTGGCTTTGGTGGAAGCCCAATGCGCGGGGCTTCCATGTTATGTGTCGGATTGTGTTTCGCTTGAAGGCGATCTCGGCTGCGGCCTGGTAAATTTCTTGTCACTTAACGACTCTGCGGAAAAATGGGCAAAAAATATTAGGACAACCGCACTTGATCGAGACCACGCCTGCGGCAAGGTTGCTGCTGCGGGCTATGATATCAAAGACACGGCGAAAAAGTTGGAGGAGTTGTATGTTAAAATGCTGCGTACGGCTGAGTGAAGTGCCTCTTCACCTCTATCAAATATTGGCAGGATTTGAACTCCTTCGCCGTTCCGGAAAAATTGAACTTGAAATCATAAAGCTTCCATCCGGAAGTCCTCATAAGCTGCCATACAATATGCTAGAGGCGCAGTGCAACGGTCATACTTTTATTTTTGATATGAACGACGGCTATGATAACCTGTTGAAACCTGAAGAAAACTATATTGACTTTTATAATTCGCTTTTAAAGAAATGCGATTTTTTATATAAACGGAGCTATAGCGCTCAGATGAACTTTGCGCTTGAAAGTCCCGAAAAGGTCCAAAAAACTGCTCCCAACTATTTTACGACTGTCAAAGGCAACCCGGCGCATTTTCCGGTGCCATGCGACCCCCAAAAAGAGAAAATAAAGAAAATTATCAGGTTACTGCCATTATCACAATATTATAACGGCTACAATCTTGAACAACGTTTTCGTTCCGAGGCGTTAACGCATAGCGAACCGGCGATTCTCTTTATGGCGAGGCTTTGGGACCCGAAAGGTGAATATGCCGGTCAGCTGACGCCGCAAAAAAGCGAGGAGCGTAAAGAGATCAACGAGATGAGGGCGAAGTGTATCCGGCTTTGCCGCAAGGAATTCGGCAGCAGGTTCACGGGCGGTGTGGCACTATCGGATTACTCCATTCGGAAATACCCGGATTTGGTGCTTGAAAAGTCCGGGGTCGCAAAAAAACACGAATACCTAAAACGCATGAAAAACAGTGATATTCTTGTAGCAACCGCAGGACTGCATCAATCAACCGGCTGGAAATTTGCGGAATATATTGCCGCGTCAAAAGCAATCGTATCGGAGCCGTTGTATTATGAGTCGGTTGGTGACTTGGCGGATGGAAAAAATTATTTGAGTTTCACCAATGAGTTTCAGTGCTGTGAACGTATTACCGAACTCTTTGACAAACAGCGCAGATGTTCCATGATGTGTGCCAACAAAGTTTATTATGACAGCTATATGAGCATTGAAAAGACGGTGACACAGGCTTTACAGATAGATTAGGGGGCGCGTAATTTTGCCGTTGTTAACTGTTTTCACTCCGACCTATAACAGAGCGTACATTTTGCCGAAGTGTTACGAGTCAATGAAGAGGCAAAGCTGCAAAGACTTTGTGTGGCTTGTTGTCGATGACGGTTCGACGGACAATACCGGTCATTTGGTTCAGAGGTGGCAAGCTGAAAACAATGGATTTGAACTGCGGTATATTTTTCAAGAAAATCAGGGCATGCATGGTGCACACAACCTAGCTTATGAAAATATTCACACAGAGCTAAATACTTGCATCGATTCGGACGATTATATGCCTGATGATGCAGTTGAAAAGATAACCGACTTTTGGAATATCTGCGAAAAAGACAATTCTATCGCCGGATTTTTAGCGCTGGACGCTTATGAAAACGGAAAAATAATCGGCACTCGTTTCCCAAAGGGCGTCACAAGCGCAACTTCATACGACTACTATTATAAGTACGGTGTCAAGGGCGATAAGAAATTTATTCTGCGTTCAGACCTTGCAAAACTTTACCCGTATCCTCTTTTTGAAGGCGAAAAATATGTCAATCTCGCCACCAAATACAGCTTGATTGATATCGATTATCAACTGCAGAACACCAATGATGTGGTCTGTATCGTGAATTACCTCGATGACGGCTCGACACTGAATATGTTTAAGCAGTATGTCAGTAATCCAAAAGGCTTCGCATACAGCCGGAAACTATGCATGTCGTTGCCATATGCGGGGGCTCTGTTTAGGTTCAGGCAGGCTATTCATTATGTTTCGAGCTCGTTTATATCAAAAGACCGCCAATGGCTGGCGAAGTCCCCTCGTAAGGGGTTGACGCTCTGCGCAGCGCCTGCAGGATTGTTGTTGTGGCTTTATATTATGATAAAAGCCGGAAAAGACAAATGAGGCTACAATGCTATACTTGATTATCATTTTAATTGTTTGTTATATTACTGCGCTTATCGCCGAAAAATATCCGTTAAACGTTGTCGGTGGTTTAGGTAAGCGGCTTCCGAATCCTATAGGTTTCGTGATTCCGGCCATTCTTTTTACAACCTTTTCAGGCTTGAGAAATAACTTGGGTGATACTTACTATAACCTTCACAGTTACAATCTTCTGGTTGACAACATCCCGCGGCCCAAAATAGGGGATAAGGAGGTTCTTAACAGCTATCTGATTTATATTCTCCGTGAGATAACGGACAAGCCTCAACTGCTGATTTTTGTTGGTGCGGCTATCAGCTGTGTTCCGGTTATCTACATTATTTACAAATATGCCGCATCCTATGAACTCGGGATATTTCTTTTTGTGGCGACCTCTTACTATACATTTTCTTTTAATGGAATGCGGCAATATATGGCTGCCGGGGTTCTTGTGCTTGGAACGAGATTCCTTTTTTCACAGGAACGGCATGCATGGCTGAAATATGCGCTGGTGGTTTTTGTTGCTATGGGATTTCACTCGTCCGCAATTATTATGCTGCCCATCTTTTTTATAACGAGAAGAAAAGCCTGGTCATTTACAGCAATCAGCGTAATATTTGCCGCTGTCGCAGTAACGCTTCTGTTTGATGCTTTCCTTCCGCAGTTTTTGAACGTAGTAGCTAAATCTGATTTCAGCATTTATAATGACTCCGGATGGTTTGTTAAAGGGGAAGAAGCAGGCTCGAGTTTTATCAGAGTTCTTGTTGTTGCGATACCTCTGGTAATTGCATACTTTTCCAGGGAGAGAATGAAAATCCTTGGAAAAACGGGTGATATACTGGTGAACCTTGCAGTTTTGAATTTCAGTTTTTATGTGATATCTTTGTACAACTGGATTTTTGCAAGATTCGCAATTTATACAGGCGTGTTTTATATTATTCTGCTTACTTGGCTTGTGATGAATAGCTTTAAAAATAAAGATAAAAGGAAGGCTTATCTTGCGTGTATGGTGCTGTATGCCTTGTATTTTTGGGCGGTGAGATATTCGATAGTGGGCTATTCAAGCAATTTTTTTTAAGGGGTGTTTTCAATTGATTCCCAAAACCATACACTATTGCTGGTTTGGTCGCGGAGAAAAACCAAAGCTTGTAAAAAAATGTATTGAAACTTGGCAAAAAAATCTGCCGGAATACAAGCTTATTGAATGGAATGAGGAAAACTTTGATGTTCGTGTAAACACGTTTGTTCGACAGGCATACGAAAACAAACATTATGCATTTGTCAGTGACTTTGCCCGAGCGTTTGTATTATATAAATATGGTGGTATTTATCTGGATACCGATGTTGAGGTGCTCAAAAGCTTTGATAAATTTTTAGAAAATAAAATGTTTGCAGGGTTTGAAGAAGCTGACTTTGTAGGATCATGTGTCGTAGGGGCAGAACAAGGCGCAGCCCTGTTAAAAGAATATATGAATCACTATGAGAATACCCCCTATGTTTTAGAGGATGGCAGCAAGTATAAAAGTACGAATGTTGTACTTCTTACAAATCTTTGCGAGCAGAGAGGTCTCAAGCGAAACAATAAATTTCAAAATCTTGAGGATATAGTTATATTCCCGAGAACAGTTTTCAGCCCTTATGATTATATAAACGGAGCAAATTATATCACAGAAGAAAGTTATGCAATTCATCACTTCGCTCAACTTTGGCTGCCGAGGAGAATAAGGATTAAATCGAAAATTAAGAGAATAGTTATTAATATTATCGGAGCTGAACGTATGGCATCAATCAGAGAGAAAATGAAATGAAAAACATACTAATTACAGCTTATAGTATGGATATTGGCGGGATTGAGAGAAGTCTTGCCGGGTTATTAAATGCCTTCGATTATGAAAAGTATAATGTGGATTTACTACTTTTTTCCCAAAAAGGCGAGTTCCTGTCCCTACTACCGCAGCAATGCAATGTTTTGCCGGAAGTTCCCCGGTTAGCGTCCCTTTTAAAACCAATAAAAGAAGTAATAGTATCAGGGAATCTCTTGCTGGCTGGGATGAGGTTGTTTTCAAAAGTGCGCGTAAACAGAAGAGCGAAGTCATTATCTGAAGACCAAAGAAAAGAAATGTCATATGGTTTGTTACAAGCATACTGGGACAATTCGGTAAGGTTAATGCCGAAACAGAGGAAAGAATATGATGTTGCATTTAGCTTTATGTGGCCACATCATTATGTCGCAAAAAAAGTTAAGGCAAAAATGAAAGTTGCATGGATACATACAGATTATACAATGACCGTTTTAAACAACATAAACGACGAAAAAATCTGGAAGGTATTCAATAAAATAGCGGCTGTTTCCGATGAATGCGGAAAGGCGTTTTTGAGCGTGTACCCTTCGCTCCGGGGCAAACTTGTTACAATCGAAAACATATTGTCCACAGAATTTGTACATAGCCAATCTCTTGAGTTCGCACCGGATGATATGCCTGCAGATGGCGGTATACGGCTTTTAAGCATCGGTAGATTTTGTTACGCAAAAGCCTTTGATTTTGCAACGGAGGTTTGCCGGCAACTGCTTGATGAGGGTCTACAGGTGAAATGGTACCTGATAGGCTACGGTAGTGATGAGACGCTGATACGAAAAAAAATTAGA
>JAAYFA010000400.1 GCA_012728445.1 Clostridiales bacterium
AAACGGCGTTAGAATGTTTGCGTAATACTTAATCGCTTCACCGAAAAGGTCACATTGGTCCACCTTATCATTGAATAGTTTTTCCGTGGCCAAATGTTGCCCGAACGCGTCGTTACTAAAGAGTATATTGTCTTTTGTCATATAGGTAGCCATACTGTCCGGCCAATGGAGCATGGTCATTTCTACAAAAACGAGTTCTTTGCCATTGCCGATGTCAATCTTATCCCCTGTTTTTACAACCTGAAAATTCCAATCCTGATGGTATTGCCCTTTCAAGGATTTAACCGCATTGGCTGTGCAATAAATCGGGGTTTTCGGAATATGCTTCATCAGCGCCGGAAGGGCGCCGCTGTGGTCGACTTCCCCATGATTGGCAATGACATAATCAATTTTTTGCAAGTCGATTTCTTTGGCCAAGTTCTCTACAAAATCTTCCGCAAAAGGAGCCCAAACCGTGTCGATTAAAACGGTTTTTTCTTCCTGAATTAAGTAGGAATTATAGGTTGAGCCTTTATGGGTGGAAAAATCCTCGCCATGGAACTTTTCGAGTTCCCAATCAACCTTACCGACCCAGTGTACGTTATTTTTAACTTGTTTTTTCATTGTTAATCCCCCTTACTTTGTCTGTATATCGTCATCGCGCTGATCAGTTCTTCGGAGCGGGTGCCTTTATGACTATCAGTTCCAATGTTTCAACATGCAGGTTTTTGACATCCATTTTGGTTTGGAACGGAATCTTCAAAAGCGTTCCCGCTTCGTACTCGTGGATTTTCTGCTCATCAAGGCCGATGGAAAGTGTCCCGCGGACAACGGTCATGTATACGTTCGAGTTGGAAAGATGCTCCGGCAGACCTTCGTTTTTATTAAAGACCATGTGCAGGTAATGAATGTTTTCGTCAAAAACAACCCTTTCCACAGCCTTTTCATCACCAACGGACAGCTTAAATACCTGTTCAACCATCAAGATATACCCCCTAAATATTTTAACATCTGCTAAAAGACTATACTTATTCTACCATACAGCCTTCTATCCGTATGTTGCAGTTGCAACTGTTTTGAACAGTTGACTCGTGTTTCTTAAAACAAAGACCCCGGCGGTTATTTGCTTCAGATCTTACTTCTTCATGCTCCGGATAAAGTCTTTTAAAACGAGTGCATGCGTATGCGCTTCATCCTTTGCCGCATATACAAATGTGACCGTTTCCTTTGCCTGTTTTTCCTTAATGGCACGGAGTGTTGTGCCTTCGTTCTTCTGCAGTTCCTCGGTATACAGCTGCTGAAATACCGGCCATTTCGGCACCTCGTGTGAATACCACTTGCGCAGCTCCGTGCTTCGCGCAATGTCTTTGACCCATTCATCAATTTTGGCATCCTCTTTACTGACGCCCCGGGGCCAAAGCCTGTCTACGAGCATCCTGTAGCCATCGGTGGTCTCATAGGGTTCGTACGCACGTTTTAGTTTAATCATCTTTTGCCTCCATTCAAACGCCTGTCCATAAGGCGACGTTTGTCACATACGGTCTTTTGACCTGTACGGGGCGTTATTCCACACCAAAAGCCTTGGCCCAGGTATCAATCATAGCGTGTAACTTTTCATGAACACCATGCCCTATAACAGTTTCTTCATATTTTTCAAATTCTTCAAACAGTTGCTCCTGTGCCTTTTCATCAAGCAGTTTGTCCGCCGTTACAAAAATCGTGGCGGTCTCTTTTTTGATATGGCTTCGCAGCAAATCGCGGTACTGCACAGCCGCAACATGAAACCCGTTCATGTCCTCATTCTCAAGACAGAGGCTCATTTGCGCAATATAGTTTCTTGCTTGAGCGTGTTCCCCCAGTAATGTGGCGATGGGGCCGTCTTCATCGGAAAACCCTTTTTGAACAAGCTCTTTGAATAGATAGTTTTCTTCTTTGCCATGGTGGCATTTGTCTGCAAATATCTCGAGGAAGTAGACCAGTTCGCCGTAGTAACGCAGCTGAGATTTTGGCTCGCTGTTGCCTGATAGCATCATTTTGTCAAGGATTTGTAACACATAAAGGATAGCATCATGTTCCGTTCGCAAGTCTTGCGTAGCCTTACCCATTTTAAGTCCACCTTTCACTTTTAAATATTGCGACATTCTGTTTAAATCCGCATGATTGATTTTATCATATTATATCGAATTTTACAACGCTTGACCGGTTTTCGGCTTGTTTTTTTAGTGATAATAGTTGATTTAATCGGCAATCTTGCTTGTTTGGCGCTGCGCCATAACCAGATTATAGTAAATACCCTTTTGTTTGAGAAGTTCCGCGTGCGTACCCGTTTCGGCTACCCTGCCTTCATCGAGCACAATCAGGCGGTCGGCACTGCGCAAAGTTGACAGGCGGTGGGCGATGGCGATGGTGGTTCGCCCTTTCACCAAACGATTCAGGCTTTCCTGTATGACGGATTCAGTTTCAACATCCAAGGAGCTTGTTGCTTCATCGAGTATAAGCATAGGTCTATCTGTAATCATTGCCCTTGCAATAGTAAGCTGTTGCTTCTGGCCTTGCGAGAGCGTAACGTTATCATTGAGAACAGTTTCGTAGCCATGTGGCAGTGTGCGGATAAAATGGTGAAGGCCTACCGC
>JAAYFA010000060.1 GCA_012728445.1 Clostridiales bacterium
AATGCCAGGTCATCTACAATCCATTTAATTCTGTCATCAATTTCAAAACCGGCAATGTGTTGAAAAAGTCTTCGTAAAAACGGGTTAGTTCGGGGTATTAATTCGGCTGCTTCCTGTCGGCTGAAATTATCAAGTGATGTGTCGTGTAACCGCGCAGCAAACAACCCGTAAGCAACAGTTTGTGCGTAAATGTCGGCAAAGCTTTTCGGTTCTATATCGTGTATCAAGATTTCCTTAAAAGCATACATTTGGTCTTTCAAGGTGCTGTTGGCTTGGGTATCTTCATCGCTTGTCAGTGCTTTATCCATAATGTCGGCAAGCAAACGGGCTTTCCCTGCCATCATTTCAGCCAGTTTCTTACTGTTTTTTATGGTTTGCCCTACATAAGTCCCAAAATTCTTTATCAGGTTTTCAAATGCCGCAAAGTTTTCCGTTAACGGTTTAATCCCTTTGGCTGTTATTTCTCCAATGGCAATTTTTATTACAAACTCGCCGTCCCTGTATAAATGAAAATTCAAGTAATCGGTAAAAATAAGATTTGGTAAAGAAGCCTTGTATCGGTCGAATTGTTCTTTGTTCCCCGTTTTCCGTTTCCCATCCAAATCAGTATCCCCAATATCTTTTGCCTCGATATAGGCTACCGGAATTTCCTTTACCGTAAGAATGTAATCCGGTGCGCCACACGCTTGCCGTTTAGGCTCGTTGGTTGCCTTTACATTGGGTAAAATACACTCGATAAGCTGTTGCAAATCCCCTCTGAATGTGTGTTCTGTTGAAAGTCCTAGTTTATACCGGCAGTTTATGCTTTCGATGTACTGATTGATTGTCATAAATGGCATCTGAAAATAATAAACACAAATTTAATAAAAAAAAGTAAATAACCTCATGGACTTAAAGAATAAACACATTCTACTCACACACAAAAAAATCAGTACCAAGTTCTAACAAACTCCTAACCAACTCCTAATATACCTTATATAAATATGAGGAGATATAGGAGTATGTAAGGCCTTAATATGATTCAAGTAAGTACAATGTTCGACCGAAAGAAGATTAATTCATTTAAAATTGATGTTTAAATATGACATTCAATTAGATCAATTAACCAGGATTTTTTGCCGGATCAGGCTAATTTAAATACATTTGAAGAGTAATAATTTTAATCAAAATAAAAATAACATGATTAATAAAAGAAAAGCGACACAGATTGTCAGAGGACAGCATGCAGTAGACGGCGCAGGAGTACGATTACGCAGAGTTTTGGGAACAAATAATATTACCGATTTCGATCCATTTTTAATGCTTGACGGATTCGATTCAACAGATCCGGATGATTACATTAAAGGCTTTCCCTGGCATCCTCACAGAGGTATTGAAACAATCACCTATCTTGTGAAGGGAAAGATTGAACATGGCGACAGTCTGGGCAACAAAGGCACGATCAATGATCTGGAGTGTCAATGGATGACGGCAGGATCCGGAATTATTCACCAGGAAATGCCGAAAGCTTCAGAAAGAATGCTTGGTTGTCAGCTCTGGGTGAATATGCCTGCAAAGGACAAGATGAATCACCCTGCTTATGGCGATATAACGCAGGATAAGGTTGTTGTA
>JAAYFA010000005.1 GCA_012728445.1 Clostridiales bacterium
AAGCAGCATTATATTTCGGGTATTAACTGTTCGCCCGAAACAGCACGGCAGGAAATGGTTGATACAAAGCTCCAGTATAACAAGACCGGCGGCATTATCGCCTTTCATGGTTACCAATCATTTGAAGAAGGCGAAGTCACTCCGGAACTGGCACATGAAATCGGTATAAAACTGGCACAAGAAATGTGGGGTGACCGATTCGAGGTCGTTGTGGCCACCCACCTTGATAAAAAACACATTCATAATCATTTCGTGCTTAACTCCGTTTCGTTCAAGGACGGTTATAAGTATTACTCCAATTATGAAAACAACGATCGATTCCGTATCAAATCAGACAGGCTTTGCGAGGAATACAATTTGTCAGTGATTTACGAACCGAAACACGGACGGCTGCCGAATCCCGAAGTGTATAAATCGGAACAATGGGGCGGCGAATCCTACCGTGCAGAGATTCGTGCCGCTGTTGACAAGGCAATCAGCGAATCCTTATCTCAAAAAGATTTTTTTGCAAAGCTTAAAAAAATGGGCTATGAAATTAAAGATGGCAAGGATATCACTGTCAGAGCGCAGGATAGAAAATACGGGTTGAAGCTATTCCGCAACTTTGGCGACGATTACACAAAACAGGCCATTAATGAGAGGATTTTAACGCACGGCACACCACAGAAAACGCTACCCCTGCCCGAACCAATGCCATCCAAACCACGCCAAACCAAGCCGATGAGGTTTACGGGAAATATTCGTACTACGCGGAAAATCATAGGGTTCCGTGCATTGTATATCCGATATATTTATCTTTTAAGCGGCAAATCACAGTGGCAAATACAAGGACAACGGCCACTGTCTGCACGGCAAGTCCATTTTATATTTCGTGACGATATTCGCAAAATGCAGGAATTGAAAAAAGAAATGGAGCTGTTAGGACGGAATCGTATTGATTCATCCGAACAGCTTTTTTCTTATAGAAAAGGTTCGGAAGATAAAATCGCCGAGTTGACCGAAAAACGGCAAGGTTTGCGATATAAGTCACGGCGAATAAAAGATGAAACCATAAAATCCACTGTTATATCGGAAATTGCCGGTATATCAGCGGAACTGGGAATATTGCGCCGGGAGGTGAAGGTATGTGACAGTATAATCGCCCGCACCGCCGAAATGAAAGAGCGAATCAGGCGGGCATATGAAGTTCAGGCAAATGAACAAAAATCCAAAACAAAGGAGGTAAAGACCCTATGAGCAATGGAGGGGACGCCGCTGAACAAGTCATTAAGATTAGTTTAGACGGTGTTGATTACGCTATCCGCATTGCGGGGGCAGGTGCTAAAAACCTTATTGCCCTGTTAATGGCATTGGCAAAGTCAAAAAAGAGCCAACCACCCCAATTGAAACCATCGGGCAAGGAGCGATTGAAACGGATGATTAAATCCGGCAGTCCGCTTGATGTATTTCCTGTTCGGGAGCAGGATATTCGTGCATTCACGCAGGAAGCGAAAAAATACGGTATCGTCTACTGTGCAGTCAGGGACAAGGAACCAAAGCCGGATGGCATGGTGGATGTACTGGTTCGTAAAGAGGATTCTCCCAAAATCAACCGTGTCATAACGCGTTTGCAATATGCAACGGTGGATAAAACCTCGATTAAGAGCGAAATCATTAAAAGCAAATCTGAAAAAAATGCGGAGCCTGCCGCACCCGATAAATCGGACAATCTGGATGTTGACAGCTTTCTTGATTCGGTTTTACCTAATGAGGGAAAATCAAAAGAAGGAAACAATCAGGCGGTGCAGCCGCCCGTACAACAGACATCGACGGAGGTTGCACAGAAACCTTTTTTCAGCAATCTCCCCGACCCTGCGGCGGGGAGATTTTCGACTTGGACGAAACAAAATCCGTCCGAGCATGGCTTAGAAATCAGCAACACTCCCGAAAAGAAAAGTTTTGAGCCGCCATCCGTAAAAGAGGAAATTCAAAAAATCCGTTCCGAGCTTAACGAGCAGGCGAAAAGCAGGGCGGAAGAACCTCAGCGCGGAAAATCCGGCAAACAACAAACTACCCGTCACAAACAGCCTAATACTCGCAAATCTAAAAATAAAACGAAGGAGCGATAATTTATGGGAGCTTATGATGATGTATTATTTGCCGGAGAGGAAACCGGTGCAGCGGAGCCTGTTTCCCCTGAGTTTAATCCGAAGGAATATCAGGAACAAAAACAGCAGGAACGCGATCGTGTGTATGACATGATCGACAAAACCACTTTAGAGCTTGTCGATCCCAATAAGTTAAAAGAGTATCTGGATATTCAGGCCCGCTTTAATCTCTACCGTCCGGGCAATGTCCTTTTGATACAGGCCCAGCTACCCAAAGC